>JAFDJI010000008.1 GCA_019307545.1 Deltaproteobacteria bacterium
GACTTCGGGTTGCGGGTGAAGGCAACACCCGTTCCAGAAGCCTCGCCCATGTTGCCGAACACCATGGCCTGGATGCTGACGGCGGTGCCGGCATCATCGGGGATGCCCTGGGTCTTTCGGTAGTACCGGGCCCGGTGGGTGTGGAATGAGTTGAACACCGCGTTGGTGGCGAGGCGGAGTTGCTCCAGTGGATCCTCCGGGAAGGGACGCCCACTGTCCGCCACCACCCGCTTGAGCCGCTGGATCAGCTGTGCAAGCTCCTCGACCCCGAGTTCCTCGACCCTGTGCTCGGCGCGGAAGCTCGCCTCCTCCCGCGCGAAGCGCGTGTAGTGGATGCCCAGGACCACGTCTCCGAACATCTGGACGAAGCGCCGGTAGCTGTCCCAGGCGAACCAGGGGTTGCCCGAACGTTCGGCCAGTCCCTTCACCGTGGCGTCGTTGAGGCCCAGGTTGAGCACCGTGTCCATCATCCCGGGCATGGACACCGCCGATCCGGAGCGGACCGAGACCAGAAGCGGGTGCCTCCTGCTTCCGAGGCGTCGTCCGACGCGTTTCTCGAGTTGGACCAGTGCTTCTTGTAGCTCCTCCTCCAGGCCCGCGGGCCACTGCTCCTCGTTCTGGAAGAAGCTGGTGCAGGCCGCAGTGGTGATGGTGAATCCGGGGGGAACCGGAAGACCGAGATTGGACATCTCTGCCAACCCGGCACCCTTGTTCCCGAGGAGGGCCTTCATGGATCTCCCGCCTTCTGCGCTGCCGCCCCCGAAGGCGTAGATCCACCGTTCGTCGCCCATCCCCTCTCCTATCGGGTCGAGATTCGCGAGAAATCCGCAAGCGCTCGGAACACGTCCGCGACTTCGGCCAACAGCCCCATCCGCCTGGCCTTCACCGCCGGGTCCGGATCGTCCACCAGCACGGCCTCGAAGAATGTCGCCACAGGGGCCTGCAGCTCCAGCATGTGGCGGAGCGAACGGTCGAAGTCCAACGCTTCGGTGGCCGTGGCGACCTTCGATCGAAGGCCGTCCAGCGCATCTGCCAGCGCGCGCTCGGCCGGGTCCGCGAGGGACTCGCGGGCTGGTGGGTCGGCGTCGACATCCCGGCTGATGTTCAACACCCGCTTGAAAGTTTGGAGAATCGGCTCGAACTGGTCGCTCTGGGCGAGCGACCGCAATGCGGCGAGCTTCGCTTCGAGCACCATCGGGTCCGGATCGGTCACCTCGATTACGGCGTCCACCAGGTCTGGGGTCGCACCGTCGGCGACCGCGGCGGCCTTGAACCGGGTGAGGGTGAAGTTCACCAGTTCGCGGAGAAGTGCCCCTTCCCCGCCGGGAGATGGCCACTTGCCGTGTGTCTTGGCCCACCGTTCGAAGTGCCCGTCCGCCTCGCAGGCAAAGGCGTGGAATCCCAGGAGCGCATTTCGATACAGGTCGTGAAGGTCGGTGCGCAACCGATGCCGTTCCAGGATGGCCAGGACCCCCGATGCGGCGCGCCTCAGCCCCTGGGGGTCACCGCTCCCACTGGGCACCATGCCCACGCCGAAGCACCCCACGAGGGTGTCCAGGCGGTCGGCGAGCGCGACGGCCGCGCCCTCCGCGGTGGTCGGTGGGTCGTCGCCGGAGAAGCGCGGCTGGTAGTGCTCCTCGACCGCGATGGCTACGGCCTCGGGCTCGCCCTGTTCGAGGGCATAGAGTCGCCCCATGTGGCCCTGTAGCTCCGGGAACTCTCCGACCATCTGGGTGGTGAGGTCACTCTTGCACAGCAGGCCGGCACGCTTCGCCGCAGCGGGGTCGGCCCCGACCAACGAGGATAGTGCCTGGGAGAGGGCGGCCACCCGAACCTGCTTGTTCGCCATGGTGCCGAGCCCCCGGATCCACCGCATCCGTTCGAGCTCCTTGCCGTGCTCCTCCAGCCGCTGCTTCCGGTCCTCGGAGAAGAAGAAGCGGGCGTCGTAGAAACGCGCTCGCAGCACCCTGGCATTGCCCTCCGCGACCAGCGCCGTATTGCCCCATGGGTTGTTCGAGATGATCACGAAGCGGTTGGTGAGCCGTCCCGCTCGGTGCACCGGGAAATAGCGCTGGTGGGATTTCATCGCCTGGACGAGGAGTCGCGGTGGCAACTCGAGCAAATCCTCGTCGAACTCCCCCAAGACCAATACCGGCCATTCCACGAGGTGGGTGACTTCCTCGAGCAAAGCCGGCTCGTCGATGGGATCGGCTTCCAGCCGTTTGGCGGCCTCGTCCAGGAGCGCGTGGATCTGTTCCCTGCGGACCTCGAAGTCGGGCTCGACCTGGCGGGCACGCAGCCCTTCCAGCCATTCCAGGCTGTCGTGGAAGGAGAAGGAGTCCCCCTCGGCGAGGCGGTGCCCTACGGTGGTGTTGCCTACCGGGAGGCCTGCGACCTCCCCCTCGACCACGTTGTTGTCGTAGAGCACCGAGACCTGGTGTAGCGGACGCCCGAAGCGGACGCCTCCCTCCCCCCACTCCATCGACTGGGCGAAGGGAAGGCCGAGGACAACGCCCTCCAAGCCGGCAGCAAGCAACCCGGCGGTCTGCTCGCCGCCCTCCTTCACGGTGACCGCAACGACCTTTCCGCGCGGGCCATCCACGACTTCCAGTGCCGAGACGTCCACCCCCTTTCCGCGGGCAAAGCCCTCGGCAGCCCGGGTGGGTTTGCCATCTTGGAAGGCGCGGTCGGCGGGCGGACCCGTGATCTTCCGTTCCACGATGGGGCGCCCCTCGGCCACGTCCGCGATGAGGACCGCCAGGCGACGCGGCGTGGCGAAGGTGCGCGACGCTCCGTGATCAACGCCCTTGAGGAGACTCAAGAGACCGCGTTCCAGGGCCGCGAGGGCGGGTCCAACCATGGACACCGGAAGTTCCTCGCACCTGAGCTCGACCAAGAGCTCTCCACGTCTGGTCACCTCGCCTCCTCGGAGGCCGCCCAGGCCTCGGCGCAACGGCAGGCAAGCTCGCGAATACGCCGGATGTACTCCTGTCGCTCGGCCACCGAGATGGCTCCGCGAGCGTCGAGCATGTTGAACGCATGGCTGGTGAGGATGCAGTAGTCGTAGGCGGGGAGCATCAATCCCAGTTCCACGAGCCGCAGACTCTCGGCGAAGTGAATGTTGAAGGCCTGGAACAGGGCCTCGGCGTCCGAGTGCTCGAAGTTGTACTTCGACTGTTCCACCTCGTTTTGGTGGAACACGTCCCGGTAGGTGACCCCGTCGACCCAGGTGAGGTCGAACACGTCGTCCACGCCCTGCAGGTACATCGCGATGCGCTCGAGGCCATAGGTGAGCTCCACCGGGATTGGCCGGCACGGGATCCCGCCCACCTGCTGGAAGTAAGTGTACTGGGTGATCTCCATCCCATCCATCCACACCTCCCACCCCAGGCCCCAGGCCCCCAGGGTGGGGCTCTCCCAGTCGTCCTCGACGAAACGCACGTCGTGCTCGCGCAGGTCGAGCCCGAGCGCCTCCAAGCTGCCCAGGTAGAGGTCCTGTGAGTCCAGGGGCGAGGGCTTCAGGATCACCTGGAACTGGTAGTAGTGGCCGAGGCGGTTGGGGTTCTCACCGTAGCGTGCGTCCCCGGGGCGGCGACAGGGCTGGACGTACGCACAACGCCACGGCCGCGGACCCAGGCTGCGCAGGAACGTCGCCGGGTGGAATGTCCCGGCGCCCATGAACGCATCGTGGGGTTGGAGGATGACGCAGCCCTTGTCGCCCCAGTAGTGCTGAAGATTGAGGATCACATCCTGGAAGTGCATCGAGGGGTCTCCCTGGGCACCACGGGCCGAGGCCGGAAAGTCGTATGCGGTCCGCACGCCGGTAGCAAACCACCACGACCCGGCCCCCTCATTCCTGCCTCCCTTCGCCGTCGTGGCGCCAAAGGCCCGCCTCGGTCGGGACCAGGATTGCCATGAGGATACCGTTCAGGAGGGAGAAGGCCCCGAAGCCCGCGACGAAGCCACTCTCCAGCCACAGAACGAGTCCGCACAGGACCGCCGCCTCGGCACAGAGCCAGGCGGACAGGCTCGCCGGCCCGTATTCCGCTCCGAACCGCCGCAGCACAGGGCGGATTCCGAGGGAGAGCACGGCGAGGACCAGGCCGAGCCCGACCAGGGCGGGGACGAGCCACTCCAGCACCGCTGGGTCGCGCGGCGGCCAGGTGCGACCGAGCAGCACACCCACCCCTGCATAGAGGGGGAGGAACGCCAGGGTACCGAGCCAGATCAGGCGCAGGTTGGTCAGGCCCCGAGCCTCCCCCACGCCTCACCGCTCCGGAATATCCGCGGGGAAGGCACCCAACCGCTGCGGCCTGCCGGTCGGATCCTCGGCGAACCACAACTCGACCGTGCCGGAAAACCTGGGGCCGGAGGGCACCGGGAACTGACTCTGGAAGTAGAACTGCTCCTTCGGGTTGGGGGACCAGCCCACGACCTCGCGGGTGGCTGCAGCTACGGCATCCGTCTCCCAGGGTTGCAGGTCGGTGTCCAGGATGCGGATCCAGGTCCACCCCTTTCCGCCCGGGTTTACGCGTCCGATGACCTCCAGGGTTCCCGGGGCCGGGGTCGTCACCGCCAGGTCCGGAAAGCCCTTGGCGGGTTGGCCGCTGGGCATTTGCGACTGGACGTATCCCTGACGCCGGATCCGCCGGATCTCGAACTCCAGGGTCTGGAGGAAGAAGGGCAGCTCTTGGAGGGACGTATGGGTATGTGCGCGGGCGCGGACCGGGGTCGCCTCGTACAGGTCCAGGGCGAGCGCTGGCCCATCGATGCTGATGGCGGTCGCCATGAGGGGCGAATCCCCTCCCCAAGGGAAGGCGGTTGCGGAGAGGGTGGTCGACAGATGGCCTACCCGGGTCACCCACGAAGAGCTGGCCCACTCCGAGCTACCCGTCCAGTCCCCGAAACGAACGACACCGCGCCAGGACCGTTCCGGCAGCATGTGGAACCCATGGCGGGGCACGGTCCACAGGTCCTCCTCCTTGCGCCGCTCGAAGGCCACCAGCACCCCATCCCACACCCCCAGCCGCCACCGAGGATCCGCCGCCAGGTGGCGGGCGACCGAACGAGCGCCCTCCTCGTCCACGGAAAGGCCGGTGAGGTCCCCCTCCCAGGAGTAGACGGTCGGGGTCTCGGCGTTGGGGGCGCTCGGACCTGCAACCGACGGAAACACCAGGTGTTCGTCATAGACCGAGCGCGTCTGGTAGGGCTCCGCGGGCACGGTCACCGGAGGTGGAGGCTTTGGTGTCCGTTTTCCGGGGCGGCCTCTGGGCGTCTTTCCAGGACAGCCCAGGAGCCCGAGCGCCAGTAGAGCCACCACACAACCACGCATCGCGCCTCTCTTCACCGAGCGGAAGATAGCAGGTGTGGTGTCTGATCACGCCTGGTTGCGGGCAAAGAGGAGGGCCAGCCCTCTCAGGGTGAGGTACGGATCGACCTCCTCAATCACTTGGGACTCGCTCGCGACCAGGGTGGCAAACCCACCCGTGGCCACCACCTTGGCCGCGGGATCCAGCTCGCGCCGGCAGCGCTCGGCCAACCCGTCGACCAGCCCGACGTAGCCATAGAACAGGCCAGATTGCATCGCGTGAACGGTGTTGGTCCCGATGGCCCGTGGAGGCCGTTCGACCTCCACCCTCGGGAGCTTGGCCGTGCGCGCGAACAGTGCGTCTTCCGAGATCTTGAAACCGGGTGCGATGGCGCCTCCGACGTATTCGGCCTTCGCGTTCACACAGTCGAGGGTGGTCGCCGTGCCGAAGTCCACCACGATGATCGGGCCTCCCCACCGTGCCACCGCACCTATGGCGTTGACGATCCGGTCTGCCCCCACCTCGCGGGGGTTGTCGGTGCGTACCTTCATCCCCGTCTTCAGCTTGCGGCCGACCACCAGGGGCTGGACATCCAGGTAGCGGCGGCAGGCCTTCTCCATGCTGTAGAGCGCCGACGGGACGACCGACGACATGATCGCCCCGTCCACGTCTGGTGCCCCCAGACCGTGCAATCCGAGGAGTTGTAGGTAGATCAGGCCGTATTCGTCGGTGGTCTGGTTCACCCTGGTGCTGATCCGGAAGGTGTGGACGATGTCGTCCCCGTCGATCAGCCCCAGGACGGTGTTGGTGTTGCCGACGTCGATGACCAGGAGCACGGGGTGCCTCCACTGCAGCGGAGGGTCCAATACCCCGTTTCCGCTACCAGTTCTGCAGACCTGCCCGGCCCTGGACCCCCGGACGGCCGTCGGAGGTGGTGCTGGCGCCTCCCGAGCCGCCAGCGCCGCCAGCCCCGGGGTCGCCGAAGGCGAGCGTGTTGCCCGAAAGGTAGTCGGCGGGCGGGGTCACGCCTCTGGCGAACGCCGCCATGCTCGGCCCTCCGGCCCCGCCACCGGCTCCGCCACCGTTTCCACCATCGCCCCCGTCGCCCCCGTCACCTCCCGACTCCGCGCACCAACCCGTGCTGCGATCGTTGTCGCCCCCCACGCCCCCATCGCCTCCACGGCCGCCCAGGCCCGCGTCGCCCCCATCGCCCCCATCGCCGCCGTCGTCGGCGCGGATATCGTTGTTTTCCAACACCGGGAGCGTGTTTGGAGTGGTGGCGTCGTAGAGCAGCACCAGCCCGATGGATGCTCCGCCGCCCTGTCCGCCGAAGCCACCGCCCCCTCCACACCCGCCGGCACCACCGCCGGCGCCTGTCCCGCCGAGGTGATCGCTGGTACCGCAGTCGTACACCTCGGCACCCGACCCGGCCCCGCCACCGCCGCCGCCGGCACCGTGTCCGCCAAAGGTGCCCACCCTACCGTTGGAGGGTCGCCACCCGCCGGAGGCGAGCGGACGGAGCGCGCCGACCTCCGAGGCCGCCCCGTCACCGCCTGACCCTTCCGGGCCATCATCCCCGCGCCCGCCATTGCCACCGTCGTCCCAGCACACGTCGATGTAGCACTCGTCGCACTCCGTGTCGGAGCCGATGTAGGCGTCGCAGGCCCCCGCACCGCCAAACCCCGCGCCGATGGACGGGAACCCGGAGGTGCCATCGCCCTGGTAGCTGTACGCAACGGGGCACCGTACATCGCCCCCGTCTCCGCCGGAGACGGTCATGATCGCCCCATCTGCGGTGGGGCAGTGGTTCGAGCCCCCCGACCCGCCGCTGGGCAGCGCAAAGCAGTTGGCCCAGCCACCGGTGATGCCATCTTGTCCATGGGGACCCGCGGTGCCGTCCTGAACGTCGTGGAGCGCGTTGCCGTCTGCTCCATCCCGTCCGGGGTCGGCGTGGAGCCTGTTGTGGGAGACAGTGAGCGCGGAGGTGGCGTCCTCGATCCACATGGCGATCGCTTCGCTGCCGGCACGGCGGTCGTTGTTGCCGAGCACCGTGAAGCCGTCGAAGACGGTGGGCGTCTGGATGCCCATTGCGGTCACCGCCGGCCCGTTCCCGGTGCCGACGAGGGTCGTCTGGAGCAACACCGGATCGCGTTCCACGAAGGCGAAGTCCCACCCGCCGTAGACGGAAACCCCGTCCGCCAGGATCACGTCTTCGGCGTAGGTGCCGGCCGCGACCACCACGAACTCGATCGCCAGTTGATCGGCGAGGAACACTCCGGCCCCGACGGTGTCGACGGGGTCGTTGATGGTGCCCGTGCCGCCGGGGCGTCCGAAGACCTCGGATACGTAGATGGCGTCCTCGGGGTCACCGTCCCGCCCGTCACAGTTGGCATCGATCCCGTCGAAAGGCTCGTCGATGGCGCCCAGGTACTCGCACTCACAGCCGTCGACCACCTGGCCGTTGACGTCGAAGAACCCGTTCAGGCAAACGTAATCGCAGAACGGCAGGTTGGGCAGGGTGTTGCAGAACCCCGACGCGTTCGGAAAGATCTCGGCGCCACAGTCGTTCCCACAGGCTCCGCAGTGCGCTTCGGTCACGTACTTGCCGTTGACGCGGAAGCCTTCGTCGACCAGCCCATCGCAGTCCTGGTCCTGATAGTCGCACTCCTCCGGGGCTCCCGGGTAGATGGTGTCGTTTGCGTCGTTGCAGTCACCGTCACAGGCCGAGAACCCGTCCCCGTCGTTGTCGTCGTCGGTGCCCTCGTCGATCTCACCGTCGCAGTCGTCATCCTCGCCGTTGCAGCGCTCCGGCGCCCCCGGGTACACCGAGGGGTCGTCGTCGACACAATCGATGCAGGCCAGCCAGGTGTCTCCGTCGTCGTCGACCAACTCGCCGTCCAGGTAGACGCCGTCGCAGTCGTCGTCGATCCCGTTGCACAGCTCTTCGGCATCCGGGTTGACGAAGGGGTTCCGGTCGTCGCAGTCGGCACACTGTGCGAACCCGTCGGAGTCTGCGTCAGTGGTCTCATCGGCCGGGATCACCCCGTCACAGTCGTTGTCCAGGCCGTCACACAGCTCCGGGGCGCCTGGATACACCGTTTCCTCGGTGTCGTCGCAGTCGAGGCAGGTCACCACGCCGTCGCCGTCGCCGTCGCCGGTCTCGTCCTCGGGCACGACGCCATCGCAGTCGTTGTCCAGCCCGTCACACAGCTCTGGGGCTCCCGGATGGAAGTCGGCACTGCCGTCGTTGCAATCGGCACAGGCGAGGTAGCCGTCGCTGTCGTCGTCCACCTCGTCCGGTGGGACCACCCCATCGCAGTCGTTGTCCAGCCCGTCACACAGCTCCGGGGCTCCCGGATAGAAGTCCGCGTTGGTGTCGTCGCAGTCGCCTTCGCACACGGTGACACCGTCGCCGTCTCCGTCGGGGACGTCGTCTACGATCTCGTTGCAGTCGTTGTCCTTGCCGTCGCACAGCTCGGGCGCACCCGGGTAGACGGTCTCGTCCTGGTCGTCGCAGTCACCGTCGCAGGCGGCAACACCATCGCTGTCCTCGTCCTGCTCATCGAGGGGGAGCGCCCCGTCGCAGTCGTTGTCCAGCCCGTCGCACACCTCTGGGGCGCCCGGCCAGCTCTCTGCGTTGGTGTCGTCGCAGTCGCCCTCGCAGACGTCCCACCCGTCTCCGTCCACGTCGTCGTAGACCCCGTCATCCACGACATCGTTGCAGTCGTTGTCGAGGTCGTCGCACAGTTCGGGTGCGCCCGGGTACACCTCGGGGCGGTCGTCGTCACAGTCGCCGGCGCATACCAGCCAGGTGTCGCCGTCGAGGTCCACCTCGTCGCCGGGGATTTCTCCGTCGCAGTCGGTGTCCTTCCCGTCGCAGACCTCTTCCGCTTCTGGATGCACCGTCGCATCGGCGTCGTCACAGTCCCCGTCGCAGATCGTCCAGCCATCGCCGTCTTCGTCGGGGACGTCGTCCACCAACCCGTTGCAGTCGTCGTCGACCTCGTTGCAGATCTCCTCTGCGCCGGGGTGCACGAGTGGATCGTCGTCTGCGCAGTCCATGCCCCCGCAGGCCACGGCGGCCACCCCATCCAGGTCGAGGTCACAGGTGTTGACCAGGGTCAAGTAGACCGGGACGACCTCGAGATCATCCTGGCGCTCGGCAACCCCACAGCCGCGGCTGACCTCCGCCCAGCCGGAGCCCTCCACCTCCAGCGGCACCTCCCAGCTTCCGAAGACCTCTTCCGCCTGGAGCGGCACGCGATCGAGCACCAACTCCACCCGCAGCAATTCTCCGGGACGCAGCACCGCTGGTAGGGCGAGGTCGGGGATGATGGTGATCCAGTCGGCTGCCTCCCCGGAGAGCGCGATGCGCTCCACCTGCGCCTCCACCACCCCCACGTTGGCGATGGTCAACAGGGCGGCGGGGGGTGTTTGCACAGCGAGGATGGGGTCCACCACCCCAAGGTCGAGTCCATCCGGGTCGGCGAACAGGTCGACCTGTGACGTGTAGAACCCACAAGCGGCCGTGCCGAGCCAAGCCAGCACGAGTCCCCTACCGAACATGACCTGCCTCTCTTCCGGCCCCGACAGGGTTGCTACCGTAGCCGTCAGGGACGTCCGGCAGCAATGGTTTATTCGGTGCCTTTCACCGGGACCCAGAACGCGCCGCCTGCGACGGAAATCGGGTCGCCCGCGAGGACCGTGCTTCCGGACGTGAGCACACACACCACCGGGCCGGTGGTGTCATAGCTGTTTTCTGCGGTGGGGTACCAGGCACGCACGTTCACGTCCTGCGGCACACTCCACCGCCCCCCCGCGACGCTTGGGGTGGCAGAACCCGCGTAGGCATACCCCACGACCTGCCCGGCCGGGCCCTTGCAGCCACCCGTAAGCGACGGCGCCGTGGGCGCGGGTTCGGTGCTCCCTTCGTCTTCCGGTGCTTCCTCCGGCGGCGGTGGCTCCGGCTCCGGGATCTTGATGTACTTCCTGCCGAGCACCTGAGGCTCGGTGTCGGGTTCCGTCCCCTCGGCCTCTCCTTCGGTGTCCTCCTCTCCCTCGACAGGTGCCACCACAGTCGGCTCTGGCTGCGGCGGGTCCTCTACCGGGGTGATCAGTCCGTCGCGCAGAGGCACCTGGGGAGGCTCGCCCTCTACAGTGACTGGCTCCTGGTCCACGTCATCCTCGTCGCTCGACAGCCATCCGATGACCCGTACGCCGAGGAGGATCACCACCACGATGATGATCGCACCCACGACCCCCACCCCGAGGGTCCGCCACGGGAAGATCCACACCTCTATCTCCTCCGGGATCTCGAGCACGCCTTGCTCGGCGCTCTCCGTGATCGCCGCGAGGACGGTGTTTCCCGGTGCCTGGAGCGCGGCGGCGGCGAGCAGGTGGCGCAGACGTCCCCGTTCCAGGGCCTCGTCGATGAGCAGTCTCCAACTCTGTTCGGGGTCGCCCGCGACCTGGGCATCGGCCATGCCCGCCTCTTCTGCGGTCGCGCGCCGCATGGCGAAGCCCACGAGATGGGTAGCGAGGACGTGCGCGAGTTCCTCTTTCTGTTCTTCTGTCAATTCCATGAACGAAGCGTACCGAAGGAACGGCGAAGGGGACAGTCCCCGAGGGAAACGCTACGCTCATCATGTCCGTGTGAACTCGCCGCAGCAAGCCTGGGGGGTCAATGGTCGGGAACGTTGCCATCGCCTTGCTCGCCACTCTCCTGTCGAGCGCGAACGCGCGGAGTCCGGCAGAGGTGCTTCCCGGATCGGAGGAACCGAGTTGGTCGGGGCCAGACGAGGTGGCCCTGGACCTGTTGCGCCCAGGCCCTGGAGGTTCTCGGATCTTCGTGCAGGCCACCCTCCCCGATGGCGAACCGGGCCTGTTCCTGGTCGACACCGGCGCGGCGATCTCCGCGCTTTCCACTGAGACGTCCGAACGTCTCGGCTTGGCGGTGGACGACGAGTGGGGCTTCGTGGAAGGGCTCGGCGGCAGGGCGCCGCTCAATCGCGCCGTGGTATCCAGCCTGGTCCTCGGGGAGGCGACGCTGCGCGACGTGGAGTTTGCCGTCGGGGTCCGTGGCATCCCAGTCTTCGTAGGCGGGATGCCCCTGGACGGGATTCTGGGGAACAACGTGTGGTCGCTCTTCGTGGTGGAAATCGACTACCCAGCCGACACCCTGGTCCTGCACCGTCCGGGCACGATGCGCATCCCGAAGCGAGCCGATCCGATGTTCTTCGACGGGTCGCACGTGTTCGCACCCATCAACATCACCACCGCGGCCGACCCGCCCCATACCGATCGGGTGGTGATCCAGGTCGACACCGGCGCCAGCGGGCTCATGCTGGCCGGGGCGGCTGGCCGCCGCTTCGAGGACGACTACACCGAGGGCGTCGAGCCCATCTTCGGGATCGGTGCCAACGAGTTGGTGCCCGCATCGCAGTTCCTCCAGATCACCCGCCATGTTCCCGTTGCGGAGGTAGAGCTGGGCGGACAGCAGGTTACCTCCATCGACGAGGCGCGCTGGGTGAACTTCGGGGGCCATTCGCCCATCGGACCCGAGGGATTGAAGGGTCTCGCTGGACACGAGTTGCTCCAGGGGCATGTCGTGATCCTCGACTATGCCGGCGGTCGCATCGTCTTGCGGCGCAGCCGCCGAAAACACCGCAGCATCGATGGTCACCAGGTGCTGTTCGACCAGGACGTCGCCCGCTACGGTGATGACCCATCGCGCTACCTGTACCGGGCCCGGATGCACATCTTCATGGGGACTCCCGATGAGAGTTCCGATCTCCTACAGGCCCTCATCGACGATCCACCCCCGTCCATGGAGTCCGACACGTTGGCAGAGGCGCGGGTGTTGCTCGCCGGGGTGCACCGCGTCAACGGCGACCTGGAGGCTGCATGGGAGGCCCTCGCACCCCTGGGAGCCGGGGAACTGGTGGACCAGGGGGAAGTCGTCGCGGCCGTGAACGGGTTGCTCCTGGAGGACAGGGGGGACGAGGCGCTCGCCCTCGCGGAGGCCGCGTGGGAGGAGCGTCCCGAAGAGGTGGTCGCGCTCGTGGCTCGCGCCGACGCGCTGTTCTCGGTGGGTCGCTTCCAAGAGGCGGATGCGGCCCTGATGGATGCCGCACGTCTGGTGGAGAACCCGGATGCGAACCTGCTCCGTCGCTCCCGCATCGCGCTCGCCCAGGGTGACCGCTATGGCGCCATGGCGAGCATCCGGAAGCTGCTCGCGCTGTACCCCTACGAGGGTTTGTTCCTGTGGTTCTACGCGGAGCTCATCGATCCGGAAACCGATGCCGATACCTTCCGGCACGACATGACGACGGCCATGGATCGACTGCACCCGGGGGATCGCCCCCTCGACTTCCTCGTGGCGGCCCATTCGACCCTTGGTGAACAGGCCCGCGCCCTGGAGTTGATGGGTGAGGGCATCGAGCGGGACTGCACCCGCGCCCAGAGCACACCCTCGGAGAACAACTGCCTGGCGTGGTACTTCGCGCTGGCCGATACCGAGCACGCCGAGGCACTCCGCCGAATCGATGAGGCACTCGCCGAGACGGGCGACCGCAGCGACTTCCTCGACACCAAGGCAATGGTCCACCTCTCCCGCGAGGAGTACGAGGAGGCCCACCGCGCCGCCGTGGCCGCCGCGCGCCTGTCGCCGGACGACGTTTACATGCTGTGGCAGGCCGAGCGGCTCGGTCAGCTCGCGCGCCGCGAGGTGGCCGCCGAGGCGAGCGGCAGCCCCTAGCCTCAATGGTGATCACCCAAGCCGAGCGGGCTGCTGATCGCTCGAATCGCCCCAAGTGAGGACGCTATTGAGGCGTTCGGTTGTTACCAGCCGGGGGACCGCCGCGCCGAACTTGGGGCTGCCGTCGGGTGGCCACACGCGTCCGAGGCGGTATCCTCTTCTCCTACGGAGGTTCGTATGTCTTGGCTCTTTCTCCTGACCCCACTCGCCTTCGCCGCCGAGCCCCCACCCGGCGGATGGCCGGTCCCGCCTGCCCAGAGCGTCGTAGCCAGCGTGTACGACGGCGATACCGTCACCCTGGCGTCCGGGGACAAGGTGCGGCTGCGGTGGGTGAATACCCCGGAGCTGCGGCCGGCCGAAGCGTACGGAGTGGAGGCGCGGGAGGCTGCCAAGGAGTTCGTCTCGGGGAAGGAGGTCCGACTGCTGTTGGGGTCGGAGAATCCCCGCGACGACTATGGGCGGGTGGTGTCCGGACTGGAGACCGACGAGGGGAACCTCTCGATTCATCTGCTCGAGCTTGGGCTCGGTCACCTCTTCGTGATTCCCCCAGACGACACCGATCTGGTCCCCTTCCTCGAGGCCCAGGGCCGGGCCCAGGCCGCCAACCGGGGCATCTGGTCCACGGAACGGTACCAGGGTGCCCTGCACATCACTTCCTTTCACGCGAACGCGCCCGGCGACGATCGGCAGAACGTCAACGGGGAGTACCTGCGCGTAACCAACGTGACCGCTGAGCCGGTGAACCTCGATGGGTTCACCATCGCTGACCGCACGGGGAGGTCATGGACGCTGCCCAGTCTCATCGTTCCGGCGGGGCACACCGTGAAGCTCCACTCGGGGGTGGGGGGGAACCAGGTCAGCCCCGACCAGCAACTCACCGTCCACCTCGGCTCCAACTCGCCCATCTGGAACAATAAGTACGACCGGGCGACCCTCTACGATCGTTTCGGGCGGGTGGTGGATGCGCGCGAGCACAGCGTGCAAAAAGAGACGCCCTGACGACCCCTCCTGGCATCCGCCTCGCCCCCCGCGGAGACGCACAGTTGCCGAACATCGATCCCGTACGGCTCTCCAAGACCATGGCATTCCTGCTGCGCCATCAGCCGGAACGCGGCGGACTGGAGCTGGACCGGGACGGGTGGGTCGAGGTCGCGGAACTGGCCCGCGGCGCGTCCAAGCTGCTCAAGACCCGGATCGAGCCCGGTCAGGTGACCGACCTGGTCCAGCGCGCGGGGGTGCGACGCTTCGAGGTGCGTGAAGATCGAATCCGCGCGGTTTCCCGCCGCGCGGAGCGGCGCTCCCGTCCCCTGGTTCCGGACATTCTCTACCACGCCACCACGTCCGATCGAGTGGAACGCTTGCGCAAGAAGGGTGTCCTCACCGTGGCGCGGAATCGCCCCGTCTACCTCTCCCCCGACGAACCAGGCGCGTGGCGTGCCGCCCACCGCCTGTCCGGCGGGCGCCCCATGGTGCTGTACGTGGATGCCAGCCGTGCTTGGCGTCGCGGGGTCCAGTTCCAGTGCAACCGCCGAAACGGGTTGTTCGTCGCTCGCTCCATTCCGTTCCGGCACGTTCTGAACCTGCAACCCCGTTTCGCAGAGCAGATCTCCGCGGGGGGAATCCCGATCGTCCAAGGCCCGGACGGACCGCAACTCGCGCTGATTCAGGTCACCCGGAAGAGCGGCGTCACCTGGGAGGTGGCCAAGGGCAAGCTGGAGCCCGGCGAAGTCCCGGAGGAGACGGCGATCCGCGAGGTACGTGAGGAGATGGGGTTGACCTGCGATCTTCGGATCACCCGCCTTTTGGGCCACATCCGCTATGGGTTCGTCGCCCCGGGAGGCCTGCCACGCCTCAAGACGGTCTTCCTGTACCTGATGGAGCCGGAGGGGCCCATCGAGACGTTCGACCCAGCGCTGAACGAGGGCATCGGCGAGGTCCGGTGGTTCTCCGCAGACGAGGCGGCAGAGGCGGTGACCCACACCAGCCTGATCCCCCTCATGGCCCAGGCGCGCCGGTTCCTGCAACAGCACAGCGGTCGGGGTGAGTAGGGGCGTCGAGCCCGGGCTTGCCCCCGGCACGGCGCTGTGTCAAGACACCAGATCGGTCCAACACGAGGGCACCAATGGAAGTCGTATTGCGAGGCAGCAGTCCGGGCACCGCCACCGCCGGCATCATGCTGCTCACCCGGGCACGGCAACTTGGTCTTCCCCTGTCTGTGGGGGTGATCAGAGACCCGGCCGACGAGCTCCACATCCCTGGACCCGTGGCCCTGTATGCGCCGGTGCTCGCGTCTTGCGGCGTTGGAAGGGAGCACGGCCACGGTGCGTTCGTGGTCGTTCCCGGGCCTCCCGGTGTCCCCGTGCTGATGACGGCGACCCCGCACGGCGTCGGGGGATGGTTCGAGGTGACCCGCACCGGGGAGGGGTGCCATCCCGCTACTCGTGCCTACGTGCGCATGTGCAACGACCCGCGCGTCCCCTCGCGCAAGATCGGCAAAGACTTCCGACGGGTTCTCACAGCGCTTGGCATGTCGACCGAGCCAGCCGTGCTCGACGTGCTGTTCGGTGCGCAGGTCGCGCCACTCACCCGCCTTTCTCTCGCCCTGCGGGCCGGACGCTCCCTCTCCGGCGGCCGGGGGCAGCCCATCACCCGCTACATCACCGGATGGCTGGTGGAGGACCGCGACCCGCTCCCCCACGAGTTCGACAGGGACGCCTTCTTGGAGCAGGCCGACGCACGCGATCTGCAGTGGATCTTGAACGGTCTGTCACCGGTGCTCCGAGACGCTGCCGAGGAGTGGGTGGACATGGCCCTCAAGCTCGCCCGCGAGGATGACGGGCGTGACCTGGAGCTTTTGTACCGTGTCGTCGAAATGGCGAGCCACCTCGTCCAACTCCCTCCCCACTCCATCCTGCCGCCCCTGGGCGCTGCCGAGGACTCGGTCGCGGTCGGGATCCAGGCGGCGCTGAACGCCGAGGGTGCGGGCGATGCCAGCGAGCAGCTGGTCCACACCTTCCAATTCCTCGGTGGCCGCTACGTCAGCGACGCATCGCACTGGCACGACGTGGTCTGCGAGCCGCCCCCGGACCCGGAAGACAGCGTGGGGCGATGGCAGTGGTTCTGCGGCCAGGTGCGCCAGGGCCGCAAGGACGCCGACGCCCTGTGGCCGATCATCGTCGATCCCCCGCAGTAGGCCTGGGCACCCCAGCACGGGTCGCGCCCGTAGTTCTTGGGTGAATGGCAGTGGGTGGAAGAGGTCGTCCGCCGGAGGGGCGGGCGACCCCCTCCACCCGCGGCGACCGCCTCCGGGTGAGGAGGAAGAGGATTGCGGAGAGGGCCCGAGGGCGAATTCGCCGTGCCTGTGAAGGAACTGTTCTGCCCTTACTGTCGGCTCAACAATGGCGGCTTTGAGCGATTTGTGCGTCTCTCCTCTTCCGGCGCACCGGAGATTGTCCGCCTCCCCTCTCCCAGTGCCCCAAAAAGGGACGGCAGGCCTGGAGGGGGGCCTGCCGTCCCGAGGGTGGGGAGACGTTTTTGGCAGTCAGGCGGCGAGCCGAAGGGCCATGCGCTTGCGTAGGCGCTCGATGCCCTGCCGGCACAGCTGGCACACCCGGGACTCGCTCACCCCCATTTCGGTACCGACTTCCTTCAGCTTCATCTCGGAGAAGTAGTACATGCTGATTGCGCGGCGCTCGGGGTCGGGCAGGCCACTGCACTCGCGCAACATTACCGAGAGGATCTCCCGGTGCTGGCAGTCGTCCGCGGGATCCTCGTCCGAGGGAACCAACTCGATCAGCATCGACCCGTCGTCCGTCGCGGGCGCGTCCAGGGAAAGCACCTTCCGGATCCGGGCATCCTGCACCATGTGGTCGTACTGGTGACCGGTGAGGCCCATCGACCCGGCCATCTCGTCGCGCGTCGGCTTCCGGCCCAGGCGTTCGCGCAGCGTCCGCCGCGTCCCTTCCACCCGATCGCGCTTGCGCCGCACCGAACGCGGCGTCCAGTCGGCCGCCCTCAGGGCGTCGACGACGGCGCCGCGCACCCGGTACTTCGCGTACGCCTCGAAGGGAATGCCCCGGGTCGGGTCGAATCGCTCGATCGCCTCGATGAGCCCCAGCACCGCCGCGCTGATCAGGTCATCGAGCTCCAAGACCTTGGGGAGCTGATGATACTTCTGCCGTGCGATCCGGCGGGCCAGCTTGTAGTGCTGGAGCAACAACTCGTTCCGTTCCCGGACTGCCGCATCCCTCATCGCTTCCTCCTGCCCTCATGGCAACAGGATAGGGGGGGCCGCGCAAAAATTTCTCCCGGGTGATTTATGAAATTTGGAATTTTACATCTTCCCGACGAGGCCCCCCTGCGAATCGGTCACGGATGCCCGTTCTGACGGCATTCGCGCGGTACCGTGTGTGGATTTTCGCGACGAAATTTCCACGCTTGCGAGAAAATTTTCCAGAAGCGGCGCGGGGCACAGGGTTCCGGAGGGGGGTGTGATTCGCGACAACGAGCCGTACGATGACGAGCGCTGCGTCCGTGCACTACAGGCGAACGGAGTGCGGTGGGCGGCCGGTCTGACGCCGGCCATGGCCACCGCGGCTTGACAAGGACAGTAGTGGCGTCCTGAAGCCCGTAGCCCTACAGCGGCCGGTGTCAGCGGGGCAGCAGTGCCGCGCGCACGGAGTGGCCGTCCACCTCCCACTCCCGCTTGGTCCAACCCGCTCCTCCGGTGCGCTCCGCGCCGAGCCGAAGCTCCGTCGCCAGCGTCTCCTGCTGCAGGTAGCCTCCAAACCGCTCCAAGGCGTCCAGCACCTCGGGGTCCCCGTCCATCTCGAGGGCAATGCGCTGCGTGTACCCCAGGTCCAGGTCGCGGCGGAGGGCCTGTACTCGGCTCACGAGTTCCCGCAGCAGCCCCTCGGCGCGCAGATCGCCATCGATCTTCGTGGAAAGCGCCACAACCGCCATGGGCGACGAGGCCGCCTCGAATTCACCCTTTTGCTCCACCCGAACGACCACGTCGTCCGCATCGACGGATACCAAACGGTCTCCGAGATCGATCTCGAGCCGACCCGCGTCCAGGGCCCGCTTCACGACACCCCCGTCCATCGCGGACAGCGCTGCCGCCACCCGTTTCACGTCCTTGCCCAGCCTGGGACCGAGCCTCCTGAAGTCCGGCTTGACCAGGTAGGCGACGAAGGCCGTGGCGTCGGCCGCGACCTCGATCCGCTTCACGTTCAGCTCGTCCTTGAGTACGTCCGCGTGCGCTCGGACGACGGATTCCCCGGACGGGTCCGCGAGGACCACCGTGGCCAGGGAAAGCGGTTGCCGTACCTTGACGCGCGCGGACGCCCGGGCGGCGAGTCCCAGGGAGGCCAATTCGCGAACCAGGGCCATGTCCCGACCGAGCACGTCATCCAGGCGTGCTCGATCCACCGCCGGCCACGCGTCGAGATGCACCGAAGCTGGCGCGTCCCGCTGCCGCAACAGCTCCTGGTGGAGTGCCTCTGCGGTGAAGGGCACGAAGGGCGCGATGAGGCGCGTCAAGGTCTGGAGCACCTCGTACAGGGTCCACAAGGCATCCGCCAACTCCTTCCCCTCACCCCAGAACCGCGAGCGGGACCGCCGCACATACCAGTTGGAGAGGTCGTCCACGAAGGCGAGGATGCTCCGGGCTGCGTCGTAGAGCAGGTAGGCATCCATGGAGTGGGTGACACCGTCGACCGTCTCGTTGAGGCGGTGGAGGATCCATCGATCGAGCTCCGAGCGCTCCCCGGGCGCCGGGGCGGTTCCGGAGATCGGATCGAAGTTCCCCTGCTCCTCCGCGATGTTCGCGTAGATGGCGAAGAACTGGAAGACATTGCGCAACCGGATCAGGAACTCCCGCTGTGCGTCCCGTACCGCACGCATGGAGAGCCGGGTGTTCGACCAGGGGGGGTTGGCGGAAGCGAACAGCCACCGGAACGCGTCCGCACCCGGGGGGTCGATGGGGATACGGAACCAGAGGGTCCCCCCCTCCTCCGGGAGCCCAAGGGCGGCAAGGTCCTCCGGGTGGATGTGCATGGTGTCCTTCGGGAGCACGTCCGCAGACACCAACTCGCACGACAGCGCGTCTTCTCCGGGCTCCTCCGTGGTGGAGAGCGTGATGCGTTCGTGATCGGCCAGGTCGAGGGAGCGCACCTGATTCGACTTCAAGCCCACCTGGCCGGGCTGCAAGGCCGGGTCGGGCAACACGTTGAGTTGGGTGCGTCCCCGGAGGACCAGGTTGGGAGACGTGTAGTTGCCCTTCGACTTCGACTCCTTTCGTCCCTCCATGTCCGAGACGAGGCCCAGCACGATGCAGTTGCGGTAGGGACGCGGGAACCCGACCGGCTCCAGGCCGAACTCCCGGCAGGTGTCATCGTCGAAGAGCAGGGTGGAGATCATCAGCAGGCTGTAGAACCAGCCCCGGGTCTGATCCACCGCCTCGGAGATGAAGTCTGCGGGGAAGGAATCGCGAAACGCGTTGGAGTTCACGTGCGGGAAGCCCCATTGGGCGAAGGGCATACAGCCGGAATCGAACCAGCCGTCGATGACTTCCGGGACCCGCTTCATGGTTCCGCCGCACTCGGAGCACGGCAACTCCACCCGATCGATCCATGGCCGGTGCAGTTGGAGGTGGCGGTCGACCTCCGTCTGGAAGGCGCTGGGATTCAACCGCTCGATCTCCGCGGACGAGGCGGGGGCGACCCGGTGCTCGCATTCCTGGCACTCCCAGATGTTCAAGGGGGTGCCCCAGAACCGCTCCCGCGACAGGGCCCAGTCCACGTTGTTCCTTAGGAAATCGCCGAACCGTCCTTCCTTGATGTGTTCGGGCAGCCAAGTCACGCCGTCGTTGTTCTGGAGGGCTTCCTCGATGCGCGCAGTGGTGCGGATGAACCACGCCGGCCGCGCGTACTGGATCAGGGGGTCATCGTCGGCACGCCAGCAGTAGGGGTAGTCGTGGACGACGGTCTCTCGCTTGAAGAGCAGCCCCCGCTTCGCGAGGTCGGCGACGATGTCGGGATCGGCGTCCTTGCAGAACCGTCCCGCCAGGAACCCTGTCCCGGGGGCGAACTTCCCGGAGGGCTCCACCCACTGCAGCAATCCCAGGCCCTCCTTGCGGGCCACCACCATGTCGTCTTCACCAAAGGCGGGGGCGGTGTGCACGATGCCGGTGCCGGCAGTGATGGTGACGTGGTGCCCGAGCACGATCACGAAAGCGCGGCCTTCGCCCTCTGGAGGTCCGAAGTCGTACAGCGGCTCATACCGCCTCCCGACGAGGTCTGCGCCCCGGACGACGCGCTTCGGCTCGAGACCGTGCGCCTCCGCCAGGGGGTCCACGGGGTGGTGGTCCAGGCCAGGTAGGACAGGGACGGGTCGTCGGCGTCGCGGAACCGGATGGTGATGGCCGGGTCGCGAACCTGCTTGTACCCGAGGCCCACCTCGGCCGCCGACAGGGTCGTGCCGCCCTGCGGCCACCACCACACCACCTTGTGACCCTTGTAGAGAAGGCCCTTGTCGAAGAGTCGAGACAGGGCCCACCACACCGACTCCACGTACGCGCGGTGGTAGGTGACGTAGGCCTCGTCGAGGTCGACCCAGAAGCCGATCTGGCGGGTCAGACGCTCCCACTCGCGGGTGTACTTGAACACGCTCTTCACGCACTGGTCGGCGAAGGCCTCCAGGCCAAAGGCCTCGATAGCGTCCCGACCATGAATGCCGAGCGCTTTCTCGACCTCGACCTCGACCGGCAGGCCGTGGGTGTCCCACCCGGCCTTCCGCTCCACGTGGTAGCCGCGCATGGTGCGGTAGCGGGGGAAGATGTCCTTGATGACCCGGGTGAGCACGTGCCCGTTGTGGGGATTGCCATTCGCGGTCGGCGGCCCCTCGTAGAAGACCCAGCGGGGGCGGCCCTCGCCCATCGCCAAGGTGCGCTCGAAGATCCGCTCTTCGTCCCAGAATCGGAGGACGGACTCCTCGAGAGCGACTGGTGGCGCAAGACGGTTGAACATCGGACCTCCGGAAACAGCGGGCGTGCTTAACCCCAATGCCAGTCACTTAGCGCGAAGGGAGCCGTCAGCCGTCAGCCATCAGCTATCAGCCAGCGAGCTTTCTCCGGCTCCTATCAGGCTGATGGCTGATGGCTGATAGCT
>JAFDJI010000147.1 GCA_019307545.1 Deltaproteobacteria bacterium
TCCAAGAAGCTCTCTCTGGACGGTCGCACCGCAGTCGAGCAGTTCGAGGCCTGTCGGGCCGAGATCGTGGGCCAGTCCGAGATCCTGTCGCAAGTGGTCCGGGAGGAGCTACTGCCCGGGCTGGCGGCACAGGGAATCCCGATCCTCGACTATGAGGACGTGAGCAGCTCAGAACAACAGCAGCTCCGAGAGTACTTCAGCGAGTCGGTGCAGCCGATCCTCACCCCCCTGGTGGTCGATGCCGCGCACCCGTTCCCCTTCATCAGCCACGACGTGCTGAACCTGGGCGTGATGATCGCCGCAAAGAAGGGCGCCAAGAAACGCTTCGTGCGCATCAGGGTCCCGGACAACCGGCCGCGCTGGGTGCCAGTGAACGAGGGAGCTGGGTTCGTTCCGCTGGAACAGGTCATCGCCGCCAACCTCGACCTGGTGTTTCCCTCGAACCCCACCGCCCCCGCGCATGTGTTCCGGGTGACCCGCGGTGCCGAGGGAGAGCGCAACCAGACGGCGGAGCTGACGGAAGAGGAGCTCGAGGCGCCGGGGAGCATCGTCCGGCAGGTCTCCGAGGAGCTGAAGGCACGCCGCTTCGCCGGGGTGGTCCGCCTCCAGGTCAGCTCCGACATGCCTGAGAAGATGGTGGCCTGGATCAGCAAACAGCTGGGTATCTCGGAGGAGGACGTCTACCCGACGGAGCGCCTCCTCGGAGTGGACGACCTCGTCGCCTTGGACACCGGCGACCGCGAAGACCTCATGCTGCCCGAGCACGAGCCGGTGACCCCTCCGCGCCTGCGCCGCCTGCCGCAAAACGACCCGGACGCCATCTTCCGGGAGATCCGGCGCGGCGACATCCTCCTGCACCACCCCTACGACAGCTTCGACGGCTCGGTGCTGCGTTTCCTGGAGTCGGCCGCCGTCGATCCCGGCGTGTTGGCGATCAAGCTCACGATCTATCGCACCAGCAAAGGCTCCCCCATCATCCAGGCCCTCGCCGAAGCCGCCCGGCGGGGGAAGCAGGTCGCCGTGCTGGTGGAGATCACCGCTCGCTTCGACGAAGCCCCGAACATCGCCTGGGGACAGTTCCTGGAGAAGGAAGGCGTGCACGTCGCCTACGGCGTGGAGAAGCTGAAGACCCACGTCAAGCTGGCCCTCGTCGTGCGCGAGGAGAAGGGTCACATCCGTCGCTACGCGCACGTCGGGACCGGCAATTACCACGCCGGTACCGCGCGAATCTACGAGGACATGGGCATCCTCACCTGCCACCGCGAGATCTGCGACGACGTCTCTGCGGTCTTCAACCAGCTCACCGCGGCCATCAACCCGCCAGGCTACAAGCGCATGCTGGTCGCGCCGTACACCATGCGCGATCGGTTCACCGAGCTGATCCGGCGAGAGGCGGAACACGCCCGAGCAGGCCGCGAGGCTGGTATCCGCGCCAAGATGAACCAGCTCCAGGATCCCGAGATCATCGAGGAGCTGTACAAGGCGAGCCAGGCCGGGGTGCCCATCGAGCTGTGTGTGCGGGGTCTGTGCTGTCTACGGCCCGGGGTGCCGGGACTGTCTGGGACCATCCGGCTCCACAGCGTCATCGGGCGTTTCCTTGAGCACAGCCGGATCTACCGGTTCGCCAATGGGGGCGACCCGGAGTGCTTCCTCGGCTCAGCGGATTGGATGCATCGCAACCTCACCAACCGGGTCGAGACGATCATCCCGGTGCTCGACGAGAAGGTGAAGGCCCAGCTGGACGGGATCCTGGACGTGTACGCCGACGACAACTGCTCGGCGTGGGATTGCGGCCCCGACAGCGTCTACACCCTGCGGTCCCCGGCGCCGGGAGAGAAACGCCGGGCGGTACAGGACATCCTCATCCAGCGCAAGCGAGACGGTACCCAGAAGCGAGCTAAAAAGGCGCGCTCGAAACGCAAGGAACTTCCGGTTCCCGTGGACGAGCTCTGAACCGTTTGCTGATGAGCGACATGCCCTACAATCTCCCCGAACGCCAGCCCGACCTCGTTCCGCCATTCGTCCGGGCGCTGCCCGTGGATGGGCGGGGAAAGCTCGCGATCTTCGATGCCGACGGGACGGTGTGGCGCGATGACGTCGCCGACGACTTCTGCCGCTGGATGATCGACAGCGGACACGTTGACACCGGGCACCGCTGGCCCGAGTACCTGCGCATCTACCGCGAGGACCACGGGGTGGGTTGCGCCTTCATGCTCACCTTCTACGAGAGCCTGCCCCTGGCCGAGTTCCACCGCCTCATCCGGACCTGGTGGGGGGGGGCCGACCGGCGCTGGATCCCCGAGGTGCTCGAGTCGCTCTACCTCCTCGCCGACCGCGGGTACACGATCTGGGTCGTTACGGGCTCTCCGACGGACACCATGCTCCCGCTGCTGGACTTCCTCCCCGTCCACCGCATCATCGGGATGGACTTCGAGGTCGATGCGAAGGGCCGCATCACCGGCCGCGTGGACGGCATGCCCTGTACCGACGAGCACAAGGCGCGCAAGGTCCGCCACCTGTGGGGGGAGAGCCCCATCCCCTTCGCCGCGGGCAACGGCAGCCTGGACGGCGCGATGATCGCGCTGGGCGCCCCGGTCCGCTGGAGCATCTACCCGAACCCGGCCTTCGAAGCGCACTCCCGCGCGCAGGGCTGGGAAGTGCTGCCCCGTCCCGCCGACTTCGTCGAGGAAGCCAAGCTGACACCGTAGCCAGGGGCATCGGTGTCCCGCGGAGTCCGGGGTGATAGGTACCGCGGCTGATTGGCAAGGCTGCGAATCGCCGACTCCAGGGAGTCCACATGTCACAACCCGTCGACGAGTCGAGCACCGGCGATCCGCCGCAGGAGCGCTCCGACCTGTTCCCGCCCGGCATTCCCTTCATCGTGGGGAACGAGGGGGCCGAGCGCTTCAGCTACTACGGGATGCGCGCGATCCTGTACATCCACCTCGCCGCCCTGTACGTGCACTTCGTGCCCACCGACGAGATCTCCGAGGCGGTCTCGGGGGCGGCGAACGCCAAGGCGACGGCGGTGGCGCACCTGTTCATGGCGGGGGTGTACGCGTTCCCGATGATCGGCGCCATCCTTTCGGACCGCCTGCTGGGCAAGTACAAGGTCATCCTCTGGGTGTCACTCATCTACTGCGCCGGGCACGCCGTGCTCGCGGTCGCCGGCCGCTACGGCACCATGGGCGACTACCAGTGGTCCGAGTACGGGATGTACCTGGGTCTGGCCTTGATCGCGGTGGGTTCGGGGGGCATCAAGCCCTGCGTCTCGGCGAACGTGGGAGACCAGTTCACCGCCCGCAACGCCCACCTGGTCACCCGCATCTTCCAGATCTTCTACTTCATCATCAACTTCGGGTCGTTCTTCTCGACCCTGCTCACCCCGCTGCTCTACGTGTGGTACGGAGCCGAGGTCGCCTTCGGGGTGCCGGGCGTGTTCATGGGCCTCGCGACCTTCGTGTTCTGGCTCGGGCGGAGGAGGTTCGTGCACGTACCGCCCAATCCGGGTGGAAAGCTGGGCGGGATGGACTTCTCCGCCTCGGTGCTGCTGTTCACCCCGGTCATCGCCCTCATCGTCGCGGTGTTCGTGTACGGGGGTCACTTCAACGTCGGGGCAGCGGCGGCCGAAATGAGCGGGGCGGCTTTCTATGCCGACTACCTCCAGCGCTACATCGTCTACCTCGCCGCACACTCCTGGCTCTGGTTCCTGGGGGCGGCGATCCTGGTGGTGCTCGGGCTGGGGCTGTTCAACATCCGGCAGCGGACGAAGGAGGACAAGGGGTTCCTCGCGGTCCTGGTCTACAGCTTCCAGCACCGCAGGGAGCGCGAGCCGGGCATGGGCTTCTTCGACGTCGCGCGCGGGCATTTCGGAGACGAGGCCGCCAAGGGCCCGCCGGCCGTGCTGCGCATCATGCTGGTGTTCTGCATGGTGAGCGTCTTCTGGGCCCTCTTCGACCAGCACGCGTCCACCTGGATCGAGCAGGCCCGCCAGATGGACCGGACCATCTCGCTCCCGTACAACACCAGCGCGTTCGTGGCCGGCGCGACGATCGCCATGGCGCTGTACGGCGCCACCTGGCTCTTCCTGTGGATCTCCAACGTGAAGGTCCCCCGGCGGGTGAACCTCATGGTGTTCGGCCTGGTGGCGTTCATCGGGCTGTGCGCCATCGGCAGCGACCTCGTCAGCCAGCAGTGGCGGGAGATCGAGCTCCAGGCCGCGCAGCTCGCCGCCCTCAACCCCCTGATGGTGATGATCATCATCCCGCTGCTGAACATTGCGGTGTACGGGCCGCTGGAGAAGCGGGGCACTCCCCTGAAACCCCTGCAGAAGATGACCATCGGGATGTTCCTCGCCGCCGCCGCCTTCGCCGTCGCCGCGCTGCTGCAGACCCGGATCGAGGCGGTCGCGGGTACCGAGGTGCAGGTCCACGTGCTGTGGCAGATCCTCCAGTACTTCGTGATGACCACCGCCGAGGTGTTGGTCTCGGTGACGGGTCTCGAGTTCGCCTACACCCAGGCCCCGCGGGCGATGAAGTCGACCATCATGGGCTTCTGGCTCCTGTGCGTCACCGCCGGTAACGTGCTGGTCGCGTTCCTCGCGCCGATGCAGAACATCCTGGCGCTGTCCCAGTTCTTCTGGGTGTTCACCGCGCTGATGACCGTCGCGGCGCTGATCTTCGCGCTGCTGGCGAGTCTGTACCGAGGGAAGGCCTACTTGCAGGAGGAGGCTGCCTGACCCAACCCGCGTGACCTCGGCGTGGGACGCTGATATTCCTGCGGTAGTCGTTGGGGGCACGGTGGCCCGCGTCGCGGGAACACTCAACGGCCTGGAGCGACAACCCGATCCGGGCGGCGATCCAGCGCCACTTCGAGGCGCGCTGGCTGCTGGAGATGGGCGGGCCGGTGACCGGAGGGCACGCCCTGGAGGTGGGCTGCGGGCGAGGCGTCGGGATCGAGCTGATCTTCGACGTGTTCGGCGCGGACCGGGTCGATGCCTTCGACCTCGACATGGCGATGGTCCGGCGTGCACAGCGGCGAGTCGCCCAACGCGGAGGCCATGTCCGCCTGTGGATCGGCGACGTCACCCGGATCACCTCGGACGACGACACCTACGACGCGGTGTTCGACTTCGGCATCCTCCACCACGTCCCGGCCTGGCGCACCGCAATCGCAGAGGTGTACCGGGTCCTGAAGCCCGGAGGACGCCTGTACGCCGAGGAAATGCTCGCCGGGCTCATCCTCCACCCGGTATGGCGGCGCCTGCTCGACCACCCGATCGAGGACCGTTTCGACTGTGCGGAGTTCACCGAGGAGTTGGAGCGGGTCGGGTTCGGAGTGGTGTCGACCCGGGAGCACCACGGGCACGCCGCGTGGTTCGTGGCGCAGAAGGGGGAAGACGACGCCTTGGAGGTGTGACGAAGGGGGCGGCACCTCACCTCGGCCGTTTCGCAACGCCACGTTGCGGAACTCGAGAGGTGGCGCCTCACCTCCGCCGTTTCGCAACGCCACGTTGCGGTACTCGGGTGGTGACGGCTCTCCTCGGCCGTTTCGCAACGCCACGTTGCGGTACTCGGGAGGTGACACCTCACCTTGCGCAACCCACCACGCGGCCTCCAACGGCCTTCGGCCAAGAAGCCGCACCCGCTCTACGCGGCTACCCGGGTAGCCACCCCACCGATGCGCTCCACGACAGCGCACCGATCGCCTCGTCTGGCGCGCCCTCGTCCTGAAGCACCAGGTCACACAGAGACACCGTGGCAGTCCCGTTGTAGTCCCAGCAGCAGTCCGGGTGCTCGACCACTCCAGTCAGCGCCAGGTGCAGGGTTCCGGAGTCCGCGGTGCGCTCGACGTCGACCGGATGCTCCATGCACGACAGCGCATCGTTGCAGGCCAACTCGTCCAGACAGGTACCGGTGAGCAACTCGACCTCTACGGCGGGATTGGGCAGATCCCACGTCTCACCGAAACTTCAGCCGGCCGAGAAGGCGTCCGAGAGCAGCCCCTCCGGGAACCGGATTCGGAGGAGCGTCGAGCCGTCTTCGGTCCACGCGTGCAGGGTCAGGTCGCCACAGCCAATGGAATGGACCAGCTCAGCGTCGAGGGCGGTGGCGGCGGCGGCGCACTCCGGGGCCTCGAGGTCCGACGGGTCGCCATCTTCTCCCGCGTCACAGGCGAGCAACGCGGGGACGACGAGCCAGACGAAGCGGTGCGGTGACATTCGGCTCCTCCAAGCAGTCACCCTGCCGGGGTCATCAGCGATCCGCTACCCAATGCACGCCCACGGCCCCAGAAACCGTACTCCTCGTGCGTACAAGCCGGGCTTCTTGGCATTGAGTGTTCTGACATCTTACTATTCGTGAGAGGTGAACATGCGGCGTTCCTTGTGCGCTCTCTTGGCGCTGTCGGTACCGGTCCTCCTTGCCGGATGCACCCGGGACGATGGGGTCCTGGAGATCTCGGGCACCCTGAGCGAGGCCTTCGCCTCGGGGGCAAACGCTGCCCGTGGCGCCGAGGAGGGAGCGGTCGTCGACACCCTCGTCGCCGTCCCCCATGACCGCGGCTACACCGGAATCGACGTCCTCGAAGGCACCCTGTCCGTCCCCGTCGCCCCGGGAGAGTCCTTCGCACTGGAGCTGGACCCCACCTGGGACTACATGCTGTTGCTCGTCGACGAGCGTCCTGACGAGCAGGACTGCGTGATCGGCACGGTCGCGTTCCCGGCCGATCCGACCCAGCGGCTGTCGAGCGTGCCAGCATCGGAGCAGAGCGGCGACGTGGAGGCGGGCGAGGTGCGTCCACCAGCCGAGGGTTCCGACGAGGCTCCGGCTGAAGAGACCGTGGAGGACGTGGCCGACGCCTTCGAGATGACCGTGGATGAGCTCGTGGAGCTGGCCTCGGTGGACGATGGCGCCAAGCAGGTCGTCAACAGCTGGCTCAACTGGGATCCGGAGGCGGGCACGCTCATCCAGCCATCGCTCTCTTTCAACTGGACGGCGGTCCTCGAGGACGTCGATGGCGCCGGCCCGGACAGCTACGGATTCGTCGGGGTGCACATCGGCCTCGACGTGCTGCACCCCGACCTGTTGGCGTCGTTCGAGGACATCTGCGACTCGGAGGTACAGCTCGCAGTCTGGCCACCGGTCGAGATCGCGTTCGACGACGGGGTCACCTACGGCCCGGAGGAGCCGCTCACCAACTCCGCCATGCAGCGGTGGGACGAGGACAGGTGCAGCGGCGACGGCATCGGGGTGAACCGGTACACCGAGGGCGCAGAGGGCCTGTTTCTCGCCTTCCGCCCCAACAACCTGACCGCGCTGCCGTCGGGCTGGTGGACCTTCGAGGTGGACGGCGAGGAGCTTGCCGCCTTCGACCTGGGCCTGGCCATGCCTCTGGCGGACGACAAGGTG
The DNA here is from genome assembly GCA_019307545.1 of Deltaproteobacteria bacterium. Taxonomy (GTDB): domain Bacteria; phylum Myxococcota_A; class UBA796; order UBA796; genus JAFDJI01. Next base: position 7,410 of record JAFDJI010000147.1, read on the forward strand.
CTGGTGCCAATACCCATCCCCTCCATCACCACCGACAACTCCGGAGCAATCCAGTCCATCGACCTGTCCTGGAAACGCTACGACGCCGGGGCCGGCGCCTGGACCACATCCGACTCACGTGTCCTCTCCAAGGTGGTGAACGGCTCGACCCTGGTGCTGAACACCGAGGACGGCTCCACCTCGGAGTATGTCGACCAGCCAGGCGGGGTGGTGGCGTCCGCCACCAGCTTTCAACACGACTGGAACATCAACGAAGGCGAGGGCACCTCGCTGTACGAGCTGACCTTGGCCTACCAGATGGGCGGGGCCCAGTACAGCTTCCAATGGCGCCGGCAGAGCATCTGCGGCAACGGGCGCATCGACCCCGGGGAGGAGTGCGAGCCGAACAACCTCGGGTCCAACACCTGCCTCACCCTCGGGCTGCAGCTCCCCGGGTGGCCCACCTGCACCGAGCAGTGCACCCTGGACACCTCGGACTGCACGCCTCCGATGGAGGGGCAGTGGCTGGACACCGGCTCCATGGCAGCGGGGCGGCTCGACTTCGAGGTGACCCGCCTCGGCAACGGCAGCGTGCTCATCACCGGGGGCAGGTTCGACGACTCCACCTACTACGCCAGCGCCGAGGTCTACGACGCCGGGACGGGGCAGGTCGTGCCGACCGGATCCATGGGGACGGCCCGGATGGAGCACACCGCCACCCTGCTCCTCGACGGCCGGGTGCTGGTCGCCGGGGGGGCCCCCGATGGGGTCAACGACATCGACACCGCGGAGATCTGGGACCCCGCGACCGGGTCCTTCACGCCCACCGCCGACACCATGGAGCACCCCCGCTCCGCCCACGCGGCCACCCTCCTGAACGACGGCCGGGTGCTCCTCACCGGTGGCTTCGACAGCGGTGCCCGCAACACCGCCGAGATCTACGACCCGGCCACCGACACCTTCCAGCCGGCGGTTACCCTCGTCCAGGGGCGGCTCCACCACACCGCCACCCTGCTGCCGCTCGGCCAGGTCCTCATCGCCGGCGACGAGACCAGCGAAGTGTACGACCCGGGGTCGATGACCTCCACAGCCGGCCCGGCCCGGACCTACTGGTCACAGAAGCACGTGGCACTGCGCATCGGCGGCCAGGTCCTGCACGTGGGCGCCCCCGAGCGCTCCCCCCGCACCGAGTGGGGGCGAGGTGCGGAGCTGTACGACCCCTGGACCAACACCTTCACGCCAATGCTCACCGCCGAAGACCTCTCCGGCTACGACGGGGTAGTGCTATCGAGCGGCGAGGCCCTGTTCTACGGCAACGTGAACATCTCCTGCGGCATCCCCCGCTTCTTCTGCTCCAACCCCGGGGTGTATTACCCACTGTCCCGGACCTTCGGGACGGTACCACGCGAGTGGGGCTCCTGGCCCTACCCCGGCCGGGTTGGACACCAAATGGCCGCCCTGCCCGACGGACGCGCGCTGATGTGTGGTGGATGGTCCATCCCCGAGCCGGACCCGCTCGCCACCTGCGAGGTGTTCGTACCCGACCAGGCGCCCGCGGTGTGCGAGGGCATCTCGGTGGGTGTGCTGCCGGGCGCGACCGCTTGGGATGACGCGGGATGGTTGCTCGCCGGACTGGCGGCAGACGCCACCCTCCAAGGGCCCTGCCCGGTGACCTTTGCGGACGTACCCAGCGGCTTCGACTCGGCCGCACTGTCCTCCTACGAGGTGCTTCTGGCGGCCTCGACCTCTGCCGCCGGTGCCTACGACGACGCTGCGGGCGGGGAGGTGGATGCGGTGACCGCCTTCGTGCAGGGCGGCGGGGGGCTGGTGGTGACCGGCCTCATCCGGGACATCGACGCGGACAACACCTGGCTTGCCGGGCTCACCGGCGCCCCCACCACGGTGTTCGCGGAGGGGTGGGAGGACCTGGGCGACAGTCCGAGCATCATGGAAGGCCACCCGCTGGCCTACGGCTTCGACTTCCTTGGCCCTTTCGTTCCCGGCACTCGGCAACAGGCGCTCAGCGCGGACCCGGCCACCGTGGGCGCCAACGGCGCCGAGTGGATCGCCTTTGCGGGCGGTCAAACCGTCGGATGGGCCTACGACGATGGCTCCCGCCGGGCGGCCCACCTGTTGTACGAGCCGGAGCTGGCCCCGGGCACGCCGGAATCGCAGAAGCTGATGTACAACCTGATGTTCTACGCGGCGGGCCGGGACTGGTAGGGCCGCCGCTTCCTGAAAGGATTCCCGACAGACCGCGCTGCGGCGATGTACCGTGCCACAGATGCCCCGGATCCACCCGCCGCTGCTGTGTTGCCTCCTCTTGTCGCTCTTGGTCGTGGGCTGCCCGAACAGCGACACGGACGACACCTTCGACACCTCGATTGACGATACCGGGGGGGACACCGACACGGACTCGGACTCGGACTCGGACACCGACACCGACACCGACACCGACATCGACTTGGTGGTGTGCCCGGGCTCCCTCCCCACCCCCCCCGCCGGCGAAGTCTGCGCGGTCACAGGGGACCCCTCCACGAGCACCCACCTCCTCCTCGAGGGCGTCGTGCTGGGGGAAGAGATCGTGTACGACGGCGGGGGCCTCCTGGTCGAGCAGGGGACCAACGGCCTCATTACCTGCGTGGGCTGCGACTGCGCAGGCCTGGCGCCCGCCGCCACCCTGTCCGTCACCTGCCCCGAGGGGGTGATCTCCCCGGGCCTGATCAACCCCCACGACCACATCCGCTACAACCTCGTCCCACCCCAGTGGCCGCCCGGCGACGAGCGCTACGACCACCGCCATGACTGGCGCGAGGGGCTGCGCGGTCACACCGAGCTGCACGCCTCGGCGACCAACACCCGCGATGCGGTCCTCTACGGCGAGCTGCGCATGCTGTTCAGCGGGACCACCAGCATCGCCGGGTCGATCTACACGGTCGACGCGGGGGGCCTGCTGCGCAACCTCGACAGCGACCAGTACAACGAGGGCCTCGGGAGCTGGGAGGCGGACTACCGCACCTTCCCCCTCGGCGACAGCGACGGCATGCTGCGTGCCAGCGGATGCGACGACTACGACATCGACGACGCCTCGCGGCTCGGCAACCGGATCTACCTCCCCCACATCTCCGAGGGGATCGATCCCGAGGCCCGCAACGAGTTCACCTGCATGTCGAGCGACCTGAACGGGGGAACCGACCTCGTCGCCGGCAACACCTCCATCATCCACGGGGTGGGCCTGACCCCTACGGACATCGGCCTGATGGCCTCGGAGGGGGCGCGGCTGGTCTGGTCTCCGCGCTCCAACATCCACCTGTACGGCCACACCGCGGCGGTGGTCGAGTACGACAACTTCGGCGTCCTCATCTCGCTGGGCACGGACTGGGTCCCCTCGGGCTCCTCCCAGATGCTGCGGGAGCTGCAGTGCGCAGATTACCTCGACACCTACCACTTTGGTGATGCGTTCAGCGACCGCGATCTGTGGCGCATGGCGACCTTCAACGCCGCCCAGGCGCTCGGGGCAGACCAGCTCGGGCTCCTGGCTGAGGACTACGTCGCCGACGTTGCCATCTACGACGGGCGCCTGCGTTCTCCCTACCGGGCGGTCCTCGACGCGGCCGTGGACGACGTGGTGCTGGTGTTGCGCGGGGGCACGCCGCTGCACGGGGACGACGCCGTGGTCTCCAGCCTGGTCCCGACCGCTGAGCAGGGGTTGTGCGAAGCGTTCGAGATGTGCGGCCGGGACAAGCGGGTGTGTGCCGAGCGCGACGCGGGCAAGACCATGGCCGACATCGAGACCGCCGTGGGCAGTGGCGCCTATCCGATCTTCCATTGCCTGCCGCCGGCCGACGAGCCCAGCTGCGTGCCGCTCCGCAACAACGAGGACAGCGACGGGAGCGTCTACCCGACGTCGGTCCTCGACGACGACGATGACGACGGGATCCGCAACTCCGAAGACAACTGCCCGAAGGTCTTCAACCCGCCGCGCCCCCTGGACGGCTACGCCCAGGGTGACTTCGACCTGGATGGGCTGGGCGACGCCTGCGACCCCTGCCCGCTCAACCACGGCTCTGTGTGTGTGCCCGTCGACCCCTACGACGTGGACGGCGATGGGTTCGACAACGTCGACGACAACTGCCCCAACACCCCCAACCCGCTCCAACTCGACGACGACGGCGACACCCTGGGCGACGCCTGCGACCCCTGCCCGGCCTATCCGAACCCAAACGGCGCATGCGCGAGGCTCGTCTACGACGTCAAGCAGGGCATCGCCACCGGGCGGGTGGTGCTCGAGCACATGGTGGTGACCGCGGTCGCCGAAGACGGCATCTTCCTGCAACTCGACAGCGGTCAGCCCGGCTACGCCGGGGTCGACCACAGCGGGATCTACGCCTACATGCCGGACTTCGAGCCCAAACCCGAGCGCGGGGAGCGGGTGGAGATCGAAGGGAGCGTGCAGGACTACTATGGTCAGTTGGAGTTGAACTACATCGCCGCCATCGCGGTGGAGAGCGTGGGCAACCTCCTACCCGAACCCGTCCTGGTCGACCCGGTCGAGGTGGCGACGGGCGGCATTCGGCAGTGGGCACTGGAGAGCGTTCTGATCCGGGTCGAGGACGTCACGGTCGACGACCTGGACCCGCCCATCGGCGACGGCGACCACGCGCCCACCCTGGAGTTCACCGTGGACGACGGCCTGCTGGTGAACGACATGATGCACCTGATCGATCCGTTCCCCATGGTCGGGGAGAACTTCGACGCCATCACGGGTGTGCTGCGATGGGCCCACATGACGAGCAAGCTCGAGCCGCGCGACGCCCTCGACGTGGTGGCCGGTCCGCCCAAGCTGCACCGGCTCGACCCGGCAGAGGTCCTGCTCGAGGCCGGCACCGTGGACAGCACCACTCTCAAGGTGTACCTCACCCGCCCAGCCGGGAGCCTTGCCACGGTCTCCCTCGACTGTGTCCCCGAAGCGACCCTGACCTGCCCCGAGAGCGTGGACGTGACCGTCGGCCAGCAGTCCGCCATCGTGCCCCTGACCGGCGTAGCCGCAAGCGA
>JAFDJI010000749.1 GCA_019307545.1 Deltaproteobacteria bacterium
CGTCTACTTCGGCGCGGTGCAGGTGCACCGGATCCGGCACACCCTCGCCGCGGCGCTCACCGCCGACGTGGTCGGCATCCTGGCGGCGGTGGCTGCTGTTCACTGGTACATGTCGGGCCTCTAAGCCAGCCTGCGCGAAGCGCCCAGGCTGGCTTCCGTGCCCGTGCCCGCGCCCGGTCAGTGGTCAGGGTGGAACACCATGTGCTCCAACACCTTCGCCGACACCGGCCCGACCCGGCTCGCCTGAATGGTGCCCTCTCCATCGATCACGAAGGTCGTGGGAAGGGAGTTCACCCTGTAGGGGTCTGCCGCCACCCCATTGGGGTCGTGCAGGATCCGGTAGCTGATACCCCAACGACGCGCGATCCCGGCCAACGCCTTTCTGGTGAGACGTTCGTCGACGCTGACGCCGAGGAGGTGCACCTCGGGGTGGGTCTCGTGGAAACGTTCCAACTCGGGGACCTCCGCACGACACGGCCCGCACCATGTCGCCCAGAAGTTGAGCACCACCGTTTCCCCCTGGAGTGCGGAGAGGGTGACTTGCGTGTCGGTGGTGTCCACCAGGGTGAAGTCGGGCGCCGGCCCAGAGCTGGGGGGTCGGGGGCGGAGCAGGTTCCAGCCGATGAACACCGCTGCGGCGACCCCCAGGGCGATCCCCCAGTCACGTGCCAATCCGAGCAAGAACCGCCTGTCCATCCGCGCACCACCTCCGGGCCCTTCTGGACATGTAGCAGATCGGCGCCTGCGTGCCCCCCGGGAGGGCTCGGACGGGGGGCGCCTCGTGCGGCCGCCGAGGGTTTCCAAGCTCGCTATACTGCCGGCCATGCTTGTCCTTCGCGCACGCGTCCTGTCTCCGATCGACCCCAACACCGTCCGGTTCCTGGACGACGCCCTGGTGGTGATCGGCGGAACGGGGCGAATCGTCGATGTGCGGCCCCCGGACGGCACCCCGGTGGACGCCGACCTGCGGCCGGGCGTGCTGACCCCGGGGTTCGTGGATGCCCACCTCCACTACCCCCAGGTGCGCAAGGTGGGGGCAGCCACGGGACCGCTGCTGGACTGGCTCGAGGGAGAGATCTTCCCCGAGGAGGCCCGCTTCGCGGATCCCGAGCACGCCAGACACATCGCCGAGGTGTTCTGCCGCTCCCTCGCAGCGGCCGGCACCACTTTGGCGCTGGTGTACGGCTCGGTGCATCCCGAAGCGACGGACATCCTGTTCCAGGCCCTGGATCGCGCCGGGCTGCGCGCCATCGCCGGGCCGGTCCTCATGGACGAACACTGCCCCGAGGTGCTCCAACTCCCCCCCGACCAGGCCCTGCCCGCCCTGGAGGCCCTGGCCGACCGCTGGCATGGTCACGACGGGCGACTGCAGGTCGCGGTCATCCCCCGATTCGCCCTGTCCTGCTCCGAAGCGATGTTGGCCGGGGCAGGCCGCCTGTCTCGGGAGCGGGGGTTGCTCGCTACCGCCCATCTGGCCGAGAACCCGGAGGAGTGCGCCCTGGCCCGTGACCGCTTCGGCACCCCGGACTACCTCACGATCTACGAACAGGCCGGACTCGTGCACGACCGCTCGGTCTTCGCCCACTGCGTCCACCTCTCCGACTCCGAGTGGGATCGCTTCGCCGCCGCCGGGGCCCGGGTCGCCCACTGCCCGGACTCCAACTTCTTCCTCGGAAGCGGCCACATGCCGGTCGAGCAGGTGGAGCGCCGCAAAATCCCACTCTGCGTAGGCACGGACGTCGCAGCCGGCCGCACCTTCCGCGTCCCCCGCATCCTCTCCAGCGCCTATGACAACGCGGTGGCGGTGGGGACGCCGGTAGACCCGCGACGCCTGCTGTGGTGGGGCACGCGGGGCGGCGCGCTGGCCTTGGGCGAGACCCGGGTCGGCAGCATCGAGCGCGGGATGAGCGCCGACCTGGTGTGGTCTGACCTCCCGGAATGGGGCGACAACGTGGACTGCGCCCCGGCCTGGCTCCTCTTCGACCACGACGCCCCGCGGCCCCACCGCACCTGGGTCCGAGGTCGGGTGGTGTGGGACAGGGAGGGCGGTGGATACCCCTGGTAAGGCGGGGCAAGGGGCCCGCGACCGACGGCGACTGCAGGTCCGAACGCAACGAGCGGAGCGAGTGAGCACGGGCCGAAGGAGCCGTCATACGGGAGCGGGCACCGCAGAACCGCCGTGATTGAAGGCGGGGCAAGGGGCCCGGGACACGTCGCCCTGATAGACTTGGGTTCCCCCCGAGCCCACCTCCCGATGCCCCTCCCCACCTGGCTCACCCTCGCCGCCCTGCTCACCGGATGCGCATCGCGCTCCCAGGCAGAGGAGCCGCTACCCGATCCCGACAGTGTCCGAGAGCGCATCGTCGCGACCCTGGACGAGGCTCAGCGCCTCGACCGAGACGGGCGGGACACCGAGGCGCGTGCCGCGTGGCGACGAGCGCACGTGACCTTCGAGACCGCGTTGGAGCCCCAGCTTCGCGAGGTGCTGCCGGACCGGGAGGTGGCGATCACCGAGTACCAGTTCGCCCGCATCCGCAGCGAGATCGACCAGGCGCGTGGTCGCCCGGCCCCGGTGGCGCGGAAGCTCGGTGAACGCCTCGACACCCAGGTCAGCGCCGTCCAGACCGCGCGGGAGCAGGCACCCTAGGAGCGGAAGCGGGAGCGGGAGCGGGA
>JAFDJI010000750.1 GCA_019307545.1 Deltaproteobacteria bacterium
CGTCTGGGATCCAGGTCGCCACCCCGCCCCCGTCCGCTGGGAAGCGCCGGGTGGTCCCGCTGTTGAACGGGTCCACGCCATAGCTCCACAGGTCGCGCTCCTCGAAACCCGCGGGCCCGTCCACGAAGCCGCTCCCAGACTCCGCGTAGCCCTCGCCATCGTTGTCGGCGATCGCCATGTTCGGGTTGAGGTCGCGCTCCTTCACCGTGAAGGTGACAGCTCCGGCATTCTCCAGGTAGGGCGCCAAGAACTGGTTCAATGCCTCCGGGTTGTGAAAGTCCTCCACCGTGTCGAAGTGCTCGCCCCGCTGGGTGGCGAACCGGCCCAGGGAGTCGTACCAGATCCACCCGTGGCACTGGCTGAGATAGACGGCCTTCCCCGTGAGGTATCCGTCCGAGCGGCCCGGGTAGATGGCGGGCCAACTCCGTGCGTCCTCTCCGGCCTTCTGGGGTGGTGGCGGCACCTCTGGCAACAGGTGCTCCAGCCGATGCAGCACACCCACGGCGTCCTCGGCCCAGATCTCCACCACGTCGGCGTCCGCGGGCGCATCGCCCACGGCCCGATCGAGCAGCGTTTCGTAGCGGTCTGGATCGAACGGGCCGTCCACCACCGCGGGGAGCAGGAACGCACCCTCGCCCAGGGGAAGCAGTGGCTCCTCCGTTGCCCCAGGGCTTGCGAGCGCCGCGAAGGGAAGCAGCGCCATCAGTGCGATTGTCCCGGTCCGTCGCATGGGACCCCCAGGCCAGAAAGAAAGCGGAATATAGTGGCTCCCTCGCGGGCCCCGCCACAGATTCCACCACCCCGTTCAGTCTCTTTACACCCGCCGGTCTGCGGGTGGGAGCGACGCCCAGGACGGCAAAGGGACCGGGTCGGTGCGCAGCCCCTCCGGGCCCGCGATGCCCAGGTGATGAAGGAAGAAGGTCACTCCCGCCGGCGCGTCAGCGGGGGGCTTGCCCCCACCGTATCGTTGGTCCCCGAGGAGCGGAATGCCCACGAACGCTGCGTGCACCCGGATCTGGTGCATCACCCCGGTGCGCATCCGCGCCTCGAACAATGGGCCCGCCACTCGCCGGAAGTCGGTCTCCGCAGGGAACCAGCGGCCCCGGTGTGGCGTGCTCCTGCCCCGTTGAACGACCATCCGCCCACTGTGCCGCCGATCGTGGCCGATGGACGCAGTGCATTCGTTCTCGTCCCAGGGCACGTCCCGCGCCGCCAGGAACCGGTAGGTCTTCTCCAACTGGCGCGTGGCGAACAGGTGCCGGATCCGCTCCAACTCCGCCGCATCGTCCGCCACCAGCAGCGCGCCAGTCGTGGACCCGTCGAGCCGATGGGCGATCCCCCCCGCGAAGCCCTCCAGCCAGAGGGTCTCCGCGCGCCACGGGTCCTCCGCGAGGAGGCGGACAAGCACGCAATCGCCGTCGGGATCCTGTCGAGGCGGGAACACCGGGATCCCGGCGGGTTTGAACACCGTCTTCACAGGCCGAACCGCGTCATGCAGTACCCTCAGGCCGAACGGGTCTGGAGGTCTCCGTGCGTACCGTCTTCCTCCCTATCGCGCTCGTCGGACTGCTCGTAGCCTGCGAGGGACCACCTGCCGCCGACCCCACCCAGACCGCAGAGGGGCGCCTCTGTGGCCGGGTGTATGGCTCGACGATCGACAGCATCGAGGAGCACTTCAACGTCCGGAAGGTCCCCCTGGACCAGCGACCCAAGATGCCTGAGAAACGCACCTACGTCGAAAAATGCATGGAGCAGGGGTTCACGGAGGCCCAGCTCAAGTGCCTGGACCCGAAGATCGCCGCCGTGGACGAGACCTGTGTGGGGACGCTCGAGCCGGTGACGGAGAAGGTGGGGTCCCTGAACGACGTGTTCCGGGCGGCACGAGAGGCCGCCGCGGGGGCAGGGGGCGAAGGCGACGTGGCCGAACCACCGGCCGAAGGCGGAGAGGAGGCGGGCCAGGATGCCGCCGAGGCGGTACAGGACGCCATCGGAGGCTAGGCCGTGTCCGAAAAACAGCCGAGAAAGAACCCCTTCGAGGGGTTTCGCGTGGAGATCGATCCCGACCGGGTCGAAGAGACCCTGAAACAGATCCGGGATCGGCTCCAGGAGTCCTTCCAGGCCAGCCGGTACACCAAGGTCCGCCTGTCCTACAAGGGCAAGGCCATCGTCCCCGACATCCCCCTCGCGATCTTCCTCGCGACCGAGGGGGTGGCCTTCTGGCTGATCAGCCCGCTTCCAGCGTTGCTGGTGAACCTGGGCGCGAAGGCGTTCTTGGACGTGGAGTTCATCCACGCGGCGGACGAGTTGGTGCAGGAGGGTCTCTCCCTGTACATGGATGGGGAGATCGAGGAGGCGGAGAAGCGCTACCGGAAGGCGCTGGACAAGCGACCCGACGACCCGACCGCGCTCTACAACCTCGGCACGCTGCTCCGAGTGAGCGGCCATGAGGAAGAGGCGGAGCGGATGTTGCGGAAGGCGGCGATGGGCCCCGAGGGGCACCCGGACGTGGTTCGCGCCGCGGAAGCGCTTGACCGGATGGCGGGGAAGCGGAAGCTGTAGCTTCGACCCGAGCCATCGCGAGCGCACGCCACGGCAGGCTGGAAGGGGCAAGCCCCCTCCAAAGACCGCTGCCGCCGGGCAAGCCCCCTCCAAAGACCGCATATCCGCAAAAA
>JAFDJI010000148.1 GCA_019307545.1 Deltaproteobacteria bacterium
GATCGACACCCAGCGGGTCGACCCCCACCCAAACGCGTTCCTGATGATCCTGATGGTGAGCGGCGTCCCACAGGACGCCCCCTTCGAGGTGGATGGGCGGACCTTCACCGTGGCCGACCTCGTACAGGGGGCTCGACTCGGCTACCGCAGGCCGCAGTCCGCCGAGGAGTGGCGGATGGCGGGGTGGACGCTGCGGGCGCTGTCCCTGGCGCTCCCGCCCGGTCGCGACCGGTGGCGCACCGCCACGGGCGAGGAGGTGTCGCTGTTCGAGGAGGTCGACGAGGCAATGGCCTACCTCGAGCACCAGCACGCCTTCGCCGGACGCCTGCTCGACGGTGCCCCGGAGCCGTTGCACAAGCATCGGCAGTACATCTACGCCCACAGCTGCGGGGGCATCCACCTGCTGATGGCGCCGCTGGGCCACCTGGTACACCCCGAGGTGCGGGCCCTGTACGGGGACCGCGCCCGCCGGCAGGTCGACATCCTCGCGTTGCGGCTCCGGGAGGAGCGACGGCTCTACACCGCCGTCGCCCCGGGGCGGGAGAGCGGCGCGGAGGTCCTGGTCGCCATCCAGCGACTCAAGATGTTCGGCCATTCCCTGGAGGCCTTGAGCGACCTGGGCATGCTCCGGGCGGTACCGCTGGAGGACGCCGACTTCGTGCGCCTCGACGCGCTCCGGGAGTGGACGGCGGACGCGATCCTCGACCTCGACGCGGTGGGCGCCTACGCGGCGATGGCGCGCCTGCAGGAGGCGCAGCCCCAGACCTTCCTGGACCTCCTGGGAGACACTGCCCACGCCGTCCGGGGGCTCCGGATCTCCGAGCGCCTGCTCGCCGGGCGGGACGACGCAGAGGAGGGGTCGTGATCGAAGCCCGGGGCCTGTCGAAGCGCTTCGGTGAGGTCCAGGCGGTCGACCGCCTCGATCTCGAGGTCCGACCCGGCGAGGTGGTCGGGCTGCTCGGTCCCAACGGCGCGGGAAAGACCACCACCCTGCGCATGCTCGCCACCTGGATGCGGCCGGACGCGGGTGTGATCCGGGTGGCAAACCTCGATGCCCTCGAGGACCCCCTCGGGGTGCGCGCGCGCATCGGCTACCTTCCCGAAGGCGCCCCCCTGTACGGTGACCTGACCGTGCGCCAGCACCTGGTCCACGTCGGGCGACTCCGGGGGCTGGGTGGGGACCCACTGCGCAAGGCCCTCCGCCAGGCGGGCGAGCAGTTCGAACTGGACGAGGTGGCGGGCCGGCCGGTAGGACTGCTCTCCAAGGGCTTCCGGCAGCGGGTGGGCCTGGCGGTGGCGCTCCTGCACGAGCCAGAGGTGGTGTTGCTGGACGAGCCGACCGCGGGACTGGACCCGAACCAGGTCGCGGAGATCCGGACGCTGATCCGGTCGCTCGGCGCGACCCGCACGGTGGTCATGTCCACCCACGTGCTGCGCGAGGCCGAAGCGGTGTGCGATCGGCTGGTCATCGTGCACCACGGCAAGGTCCGCGCGGCCGGGACCGCGGAAGAGCTACAGCGCCGCTACAGCACGGCACCGGATGAGGCGGTCTCCGGTCCGGGCGCACCGAGCGGCCTGGAAGACGTCTTCCGCCGGGTCACCGGCGACGAGGAGGACGCGCCATGAGGCGGGCCCTCGAGATCGCCCGCAAGGAGTGGCTGGTCGCAGCCGGCACCCCCGCTACCTACGTGGTGGGCGCGATCTTCCTGGTCCTGTGCGGGTTCTTCTTTTTCGACGACTTCTTCCTGCTCGGGCGGGCCGAGGTCCGCTCTCTCGCCGACCCCATCGTGCTCCTGCTGCTCGCCACCACCCTGCCGGCGCTCACCATGCAGGCCCTGGCCGAGGAGCGACGCTCGGGCACCCTGGAGTTGCTGCTGACCCACCCGGTCCGACCCTGGGAGGTGGTGGCGGGCAAAGCCGCCGCGCCCTTCGGAGTGGCCCTGGTGGTGTTGGCGCTGACGCTCCCCTACGCGCTCACCGCCGGCCACTTCGGGAACCTCGACACCGGTGCCGCCGTGGGGGTCTACCTCGGACTGGTCCTCGTCGCGCTGCTCTTCGTCTCCCTGGGGGTGCTCACTTCCTCCCAGGCCCAGAGCCCGGTGGTGGCCTTCGCGGTGGGGTGGTTCCTGTGTTTCGCCCTGTTCGCGGTCGGCTGGGCCGCCCACTGGATGCCCCCGAGCCTCTCGGTGCTTGCCGACGCGCTGGGGGTCGGGCCCCACCTCGAGTCCTTCGCCCGGGGCGCGCCGGACAGTCGGGACGTGATCTGGTTCTTGTCGCTGTCGGCGGCGGCGCTGGCCCTGGCGACGCGGAGCATCGCGCCTTTGCGCGGCGAGCGCGCCCGCGAGGCGGTCTTCGTGGCCGCGGTGGTGGGCTCCGTGGTGCTGGTGAACCTGATCGCGGTACGCCTGCCGGTCCGGATGGACCTCACCGAGGAGCGGCTCCACACCGTGTCTGCCGTCTCCAAGCAGGTGCTCCGGGACCTGCCCGAGCCCCTGGTGGTGGACGGCTACATCACCGCCGACCTCCCGCCACCCTTCCGCGCCTTCCCGCGGGACCTGCGCGACCTGCTCGCCCAGATGGAGCGTGCGGCCCGGGGCAACCTGCGCTGGACGGTGCGCGATCCGGGCGCGGACCCGCTGGTGGCCGACGACGCGGCGCGACTGGGCATCCCCGGCGTGCCCTTCGACCGGCACGTCGGAGACCGGGTGGAGAGCCGGACCCACTACGTCGGCCTCCGCATCGCACTCGGGGACCGCGAGGAGATCATCCCCCTGGTCGTCCGGCCCCAGGACCTCGAGTACGAGATCGTGGCGCTGGCGGTCCGCATGGCGCGGGAGAGCCTGCCCCAGGTCGCGCTGCTCACGGGGCACTACCAGCGGACGCCCCCCCGGGGGCTGGCCAAGGCCGCCGAAGCCCTGGCCAAACACTATGAGGTCCTCTGGCTGCCGCCGGAGGAGGCCATTCCGCCCAACACGGCGGCGCTGTTGGTGGTCGGCCCCGCCGTGCCCCTCGGAGCGCCCACCATGCAGGCGATCGACGCCTACCTCCAGGGCGGTGGTGGGGTCGCCTTTTTCGCCGACCCGGTGGAGGTGGACCTGGCGTCCTTCCGGGCCACGGATCGGTTGCTCGGGGTGGAGGACGCACTGAGGACCTATGGGGTGGTGGTCTCTCACGACCTGCTCCAGAACGGGCCCTGCGAGAAGGTCTCGCTACCGATGGAGGTCGCGGGGGTCCGTACCCTGCAACGCATGCCCTACCACTTCCTGATGCACATCACCGACCTGGACACGACGAGCCCGGTCACCCGCGGGTTCGGGCAGGTGATCCCGGTGTTCGCCAGCACGGTCACCCCGACGGTGTCGGACCCGGGGGTCGAAGTACACACCCTGCTCCAGACCTCGGAGCAGAGCTGGCAGGTGCGCGCGCCCTACCGGATCCACCCCATCGACGACCACGTGCACGGCGATGTCACCGGGCCCCACCCCCTCGGCGTGTCCCTGGAGGGCGACCTCCCGAGCCCCTATGGGGCCGATCAGCCCGAGCGTTCCCGCCTCCTGGTCATCGGCGACGCCGCCCTGCTCTCCGACGACTACCTGAACACCACCAGCACCAAGCTCCTGCTCAACACCGTGGACTGGCTGATCGGGGAGACCGACCTCGGCACGGTCCGAACCCGCGGGATGGTCGACCGGACGATGGGTGAGCCCGAGAAGACGGCGACCGCGAGGGCCCGCCTCGGCAACACCCTCGGTCCCCCCCTGGTGCTCGCGCTCCTCGGGGGACTCTACGCGTTGTGGGCCTGGCGCCGTCGCAAGCGGATGCGCCTGCAGTGAGGTCCGAGACCATCGCGGTGGGGGTGTGCGCGGGCCTGCTGGTCGCCTACCTGGCGGTGGTGTGGCTCGACACCGACCCTGGCCGGCTGGTGCGGTTGCCAACGGCGGAGCAAGTGGTGGCGGTGGCGCTCCCTTCGGAAGAGGATGTCGTCCTGACCCGCGCGGCGTCGGGGTGGACCGTGTCCGCGAAGGGGGAGGCGCCGATCCCCGCCGCCGAAGTGCTGGTAGACGCCCTGCTCGCCGGACTCGCGGAGGCCGCTCCCGCTCCCCCGACGCACCGACCGGAGGCCCTGGGCGCCGCGCGGCCGGTGGTGCTGAGCTTGCGCGACGGGGATTCCGTGCGGATCGAGGTCGGGCGGCGGCGTCCCGGGGGCCACGGCTGCCCCGCGGAGGTCGACGGCGCGCGTCTGGACCTGCCCTCCACCGTGGACTGGCTCCTCGACCGGCCCCTGGAGGGCTGGACCCGCGCGATCGTGACCGACCTCGACCTCGCCGACATCGTCGGGGTGGAGGTGGGGGGGAGCATCTCCCTCGAGGTCGCGCGGACCGAAGACGGCTGGCTGGTGGACGGACTGCCGGCAGATCCGCACCGGGTGCGGGTGTGGCTTTCGTACCTCGCGCACCTGCCGGCCCTGGGCGGGGCCCCGTGGGACCCGGACGCAGACGCGATCCTGGAGGCGACGGTGGCCTTGGCGGACGGCACACGGGAGGCGGTCTCCCTGGCCTGTCCCGAGGGGCTCGCCCGCACGAAGTCCGGCACCTGGCGGGTGCCTGGCCTGGTGTGCACCCGGCTCGCGGCCACACGTGTCGACCTGCTCGGAGCCCCCTTCCTCGGCGTGGAACCCTTCGGCATCCGCCTCGAGCGGGAGGGAGGCGGGTGGGCGATGGAGCGGCGCGGGTCGGACTGGGTGCTGGTGGAGCCCGGTGATCGATTGCTCGACCACAACGCCACGCGGCTGGTCGCGGAGTACCTGGCCGACCTCGCCCCGCCGCCGGTACCCGTCGGCGCGGGTCCGAACACCTTCGAGACGGAGGCCACGGTCACGGCGACCATCGCGGAGGGCGAGACCCTCGCGATCGCCTTCGGAGCCCCCAATTCCGACGGGTTGGTCCCCGTGGCCGTGGACGGCGGCCCGCCGCTGTACCTCGAGCAGTACCAGGTCGACCCGGTGCTGCCTCGCCTGGACGAGCTGACAGCGGGCCCATGAGCGACCACTTCGACGACCACAGCGGATGGGTCCACTGCCTCGAGGCAGCGAGGCATATGTATTGACTTATGCCACCGCCCAGGCTACCTCCAGTCTGAGGTCGAGCAGTGCCCAGGTACCGAAGAATCCGCGAAAACGGAGTCACTTTCATCTTCAAGATGGACGACGATGACCCAACGCTGCTCCACATCTATGCCAGGCACCTGACAGGAATCGATGATGCGTTGGATGTCTGGTTCGGCGCCGATGCTTCCCAGACCTGGAACGTCGCCCGAGCACGCTACGAACGATTCAGCAAAAACCACGGGCTCTTCTGGTTCTGGCTGGACCAGCAAACAGA
Source organism: Deltaproteobacteria bacterium (assembly GCA_019307545.1). Taxonomy (GTDB): domain Bacteria; phylum Myxococcota_A; class UBA796; order UBA796; genus JAFDJI01. The sequence goes on from JAFDJI010000148.1 coordinate 5,382, forward strand.
AGTCGTGATGGTAATCACTTGCTTCAAACTGGAGGATTAATCATGTCCAAGCGCCGCAACTACGAGGACCTCGGCGAAGTCACGCTCCCAGAAGACGTGTCCTCTCGCGTGGAGGCCGCCGTTGTCCAAGCCGAACGGGATGTGACCGAGGCACGGGTGAACTTCCGATGGGGAACCGCACAGGTCGATCTGATCAAGCGGGCCGCGAAACTCGCGGGTGTCCCCTACCAGACCTACATCAAGCAGGTCGTGTTCCGAAAGGCAATGGAAGACCTCAAGGACGCCCTCACGGTCGGCCTGCTGAACACGACGTAGTTCTCTAAACGTGGAGATCTGGCTAGGCCGCGACGGTAGCCGCCCGCTCCGTCCCACGCGCATGGGATGCAATCGCCTCGATCAGCTCCGGCCACGCCACCCGCGGCAGCCCGTGCCCCATCCCCTCGACGAGGTGCAGGCGCGCCCCGGGGATGGCCCGGGCGGTCGCGCGCCCGGCGGCGACGGACACCAGGGGGTCGGCCGTGCCGTTGATCACCAGGGTGGGCACGGTCACCGAGCGGAGCTTCCGCAGCCGCCCTCCCGACGCCAGGACCGCGGCGAGGTGGCGCGCCGAGGCGTCCGGGTGCCGCTGGTCGGCCTGGGCCTCGGTCACGATCTGGCGCAACTCTCCCTCGTCGACGGGGAGCGCAGACCCGTTGAGGAGCCGCAGCAACGCCACCTCGTGGTCGACCGCCGCCGGGCCCGGTTCTGGGAAGGGCGCGAGCAGCGCGCGCAGCGCGTGGGGCTTGCCGAGCAGGAACCGCCGGTTGCCCGGGCCCGCGAGCATCGAGGTCAGCGAGCGCAGCCGATGCGGGTGCTCGATGGCGAGGGTCTGGCCCACCATCCCGCCCATCGACCCCCCGACGACATGGGCCGCGTCGATCTCGAGCGCGTCGAGCAGGCCCACCAGGTCGGCGGCGAGGTCGGACAGGGTGTAGGCGGTCCGAACCGGAAGGCCGAGCGCCCGCCGGACCAGGAGACGGGGGAGATCTGGGGTGCCAGCGTCCTGCAGCCAGGTCGAGCACCCGACGTCCCGGTGGTCGTAGCGGATGACCCGAAACCCCTCCTCGGCGAGGCCGAGGCACCACTCCTCCGGCCACATCCGCCGCGGCCCGGCGAGCCCCATGACCAGCACCAGCGGGTCGCCCTCGCCGAAGCTGTCGTAGGCCAACTCGATCCCGTTCGCCTGCACCCGCTCCATGTCTCCTCCGCACTCGGCAATTGCCCCGGTGCCGCCAAGGGCGCAATGTCGCGCGGTTACCGCCCCCCGATGCACGCGCTCGTGGCGGCATCGAGGCGGCTCAGGATCTCCGGGATCCACTCCCGGTGCTCGGGCTTCATCGCGCACACCCGCAGGCACGCGATCTCCTCGGCGTCCCACACCTCGACCGGCGCCACTGGTTCCACCATCGCCCGGGGGAAGGTGGCGACGGCCAGGTGCAGGTCGCGCTGTGCGGCGGCCTCGAAGATCGCCCTTGCCCGCGCCGAGGCCTCGCTCGCCGAAGAGGCGCGGACCGCCCAGACGACGATGTCCAACTCGGGCGGGAACAGGGGCGCGAACCGCTCATCGAGACCACCGTGCAGCGCCAGTGCCGCCTCCCGGCACGCTTCGAGGCCCTCGGCAAAGGCGCCGCCCGGCTCCAGGGGTAGCACCTGCAGGGTCGTCCACAGGGCCACCGCGGCGGCACCCGGTCGGGAGCACTCGAGCGAGATCTCACCCAGGTGCAGCGCCTCCGAGCTGAAGTAGGTGTAGGGCGAATCGTGACGGTAGAAGCGCCCCACGGCGGGATCGCGGAAGAGCACGCACCCGCACCCATAGGGCTGCAACCCGTGCTTGTGGGGGTCGACCACGATCGAATCGGCCTCCTCGATCTGGTCGAAGGCTGCCCGCGCCTCCGGGTCGAGGGTGCCCGCCAGGGTGAAGTACCCCCCGTAGGCCGCATCCACGTGCAGGCGGAACCCGTACCGTTCCCGCAAGGCGATCAGCTCGGGCAGCGGGTCGATCGCGCCGGCGGCGGTGGTGCCCAGGGTCGCCACCACCGTGCCCACCTCGCCCCCGGACACCACCCGCTCGAGGGCATCGAGGTCCATGCGACCCCGAACGTCCACGGCGACCTCCCGGAAGGGGACCCCCAGGACCGCCGAGAGCCGCGAGTGGGTGTAGTGGGCCTGGGCCGAGGCGGCGACGCCCTTGCCGGGGTCCAACTCCCGCCCGACCCACAGGGCCTCGAAGTTGGCGATCGTGCCGCCGCCGCAGAGGTGGCCCAAATAGGACGTCCAGCCGAACATGCGCGCGATCCGGGCCACCGCCTCCTTCTCCA
>JAFDJI010000751.1 GCA_019307545.1 Deltaproteobacteria bacterium
GACGATGTCGATGCCGACGAGTTGGTTGTGCTCATCCTTCTTGCAGGCGGTCGCGGAGACGGTGAGCGCGAGCAGCACGAGGATGCTCGGGCTGTAGGAAAGTGGCCCGTATGCGCGGTACATGGGCTCCTCCTGTTGAGGCGGAAGGAAAGGGAATCCCACGCCGCTCGACGTGGCTCAGGATGCGATGTCGGAGCGAAAATCCTCGTACTTCCCACCCGGGGACCGCGGGATCTCGTCCTCGAACCAGACAAAGGATACCTCAAAGGGGTGGCCCAGGGCGTTGTGGATGGCCTCGCGTAGCCGCCCCTGCTCATCGGCGGTGACGGGACGGTCGACCGCGAAGCGCGCTTCGATGTGGGTGAGTGAGGTCTGCACCAGCTGGAGCTGATGGACCGGGGCGACCTGCCCGTAGGCGGTGGTCTTGAGCCGGGGCCACACCTTTCGCCCGTCGGGCAGGGTGAGCAGGTTCCGCACCCGCCCCGCGATGCGCCGGATCACTGGCAGTCCGCGGCCGCAAGGGCAGGGCTCGCCCACCTCGGCGTAGTCCCCCAACTGGTAGCGGATGAGGATGGTGGCGAAATTGTGCAGTGGGGTGACCACCACCCGGCCCACCTCGCCCGGCGCGCAGGGGGTGCCGTCGTCGCGGAGCACCTCGGTGAGCACGGTATCGGATTGCAGGTGGTACCCCGGGTTCTCGGGGCATTGGAGCGCGATGTAGCCGGCCTCCATGCAGCTGTACGCATCCACGATGGGGAGCCCGAAGACCTCCTGGCACAGGGCGCGCGTCTCGTTGGGGAGGGTCTCGCTGATGGTGCGAAGGCCGCGGAGCTTCCGGGGTCGCTCGCCATGGTCGCGGAAGTGCTTGGCGATGGCGCTGAGCACGGAGGGGTGGGTGAGCAGGTAGTCCGGGTCCTCCCGCAGGAGCCAGGCCGCCTGGGTTGCGATGTCGGTGTGGATGGAGAGCAGGGTGCTCGGGCCGGTGGGAAAGACGTTGTGGGTGGCCGGGCCCCATCCCCGCGAGGGCGTTCCGTCTGGGGGGTTGCCGATGTTCGCGTTGGCCGGGTGGCGGATGATGGCCAGCTTGGCCCCGAGGTCCCGGCCGTGCCAGGCGTGCTCGCGTAGGGTCACCGCGCACCAGATCTGGTGTCCGAGGTCGGTCCGCTGGATGGCGACCCGGCGCCCGGTCGAGCCGGAGCTGATCAGCTCGTGGGTGGGGCCGTGTGGTTGTGGGATGTGGGTGCTCCGGAGCCTCAGCTCGTGGCGCTGCAGGGTGTCGCGCTGCAGCAGGGGGATGGACCGCCAGGTGTCCTCGTCCAGGGGTTTGGTCGGATCCAAGCCGATGCGGTTGAAGAGACGTCGGTAGTGGCGGGTGGTGGTGTGTGCGTGGCGGAACAGGTGGCCGAGTTGGCGGAACTGCTGAACCCGGAGTTGGTCGGGCGACCACCACTGGGACCGTTCGAACTGGTACAGCAGGCCGAGCAACACCAGCCCACGGAGGGGCGGGAAGGCCGGCCAGGCGATCACGTCCAGTTCGCTCTTGGGAACCAGGTGGCCGAAGGGGAGGGGGGCGTCGGGGTCGGTCACGGGATGGCTCATCCTCGCGAGGTGGCGACGATCAGGGCGTAGAGCGCGTTGCCCGGGACGGTGGGACCCGTGGGGCCGCCCGGGCGTGGCGGAAGCAACTCGGTGCGGATGTCCACCTCGAAGCCGGCCTCGCACAGGGGGCCGGAGAGGTCTTGCTCGGTGTGCACCGGGTGGAAGGCGATGCGGGCGGCGTAGGTGCGCGCGAGGGACTCGAGGAGGTCGAGGTCCTGGTTGGGGAGCAGCGCCGGGGCACGATCGAGGATGGTGGCCACGAACGCCTCGACCTGGGCGGTGGTGAACCCGATGGGCTCGGGCAACGCATCGGGGCGGAGACGGTTCACGGTGAGGAGGTGGCCGCCTGGGCGGAGCTGGCGCTGCCAGGCACGGGCGAGGTCGGGGCGCTCGGACGGGGCGAAGTAGCCGACGAAGGCGTGGGTGCACGCGATGTCGAAGGGGACGTCGGGTTCGAAGTCGCGGATGTCCTTGGCCACGGTGTGGATGGCGAGGTCGAGTCGCTCGGCATGCACCCGGCAGAGCGCGAGCGGGGTGTCGCAGCGGTCGAGCACCGTGAAATCCGGCTCGATGCCTGCGCGGCGGAAGGCGTCGAGGGCGACCATCAGCATGCCCTGGTCCGCGGAGCCCGAGATGAGGACGCGGGCGCGAGGCTGGTGGGGGAGGGAAGCGATCGCGTTGCGGAAGAAGGCGTTGTGGATCGCGGGGCCGCTCCCCACGCCGAGAAGGCGCCATAGGGGCCAGGTGGCGTGGTACCAGGCGCAGTCGGCGCCGGAGTTGGGGCAGCGCTCCGCGGCAATCCGGCTGGCGAGAGAGGCGGACTGCTGGAGGTATTCGGTGGGAAGTTCGGCGGGGGCAGGCATATGGCGGAGGATACGACGTTTGGTGGGGGGAGGCGACCTCGGGGAAACGCGACCTCGACCTCGGAATCGACCGCGGCCTCGAAGTCGACCCCGGCCTCGAGGTCGATCAAGCCGAGGTCGAGGTCGAGCACGAGGTCGGATTCCGCCCACGGTGGCAAGCGTGTGGAGTCCAACGGAGTCCGGGCCCACCATGTGTGGAAC
>JAFDJI010000149.1 GCA_019307545.1 Deltaproteobacteria bacterium
GCCGATGCAGCCCACGCGGTTGTGCTTCAAGGGACCGTTGGTCCAGCCCAGCGCGGTGGCGCCGGCCCTGAGGAGCCGGTTGTTGCGGTTGATCTCCGCCTCGGGCACGTGCGAGACGGAGAGCAGGGCTTCCATCGCGGTGTAGTGGGGGTCGAGGCGCTCCTTCAATCCGACCAGTCCGACTTCTCGTGCCCATTTTTCGAGCAGTTCTTCCGGGATCCGCTTGCACAGGTTGAGGTTGTGCAGGGTCGAGCCCCCGAGGCCCTTGCCCTGGAGCACCTGGATGGCGCGGTCGGCGGTGGTGCGGGACCCGGCGTCCTGGTACAGGCGAGGCATCATCTGCTCCTCGCGCTGGGTCATCTCGGTGTTCCGGAGCCGGTCCCCCATCTCCAGGACCATGATGTCGAGGCCCGCCATCGCGAGTTCCCGCGCGGCGGCGCCTCCACCCGCGCCACTCCCCACCACCACCACGTCGCAGTGGGCGCGGAAGGGCCCGGTCGCTGGCCCGGAGGCGTTCACTGGGACACCAGGGGGCCGTCGTAGCCCAGGTGTGCCCAGGTGCTCGGGTGCTGCCAGTAGCCCATGGCGCAGGTCTGCTTGAGGGCGTGCACCATCAGCCTTCGGAAGGTGAGATTGGATCCCGCCCAATCGGCGAGGATCCCGGTGCGCTCCTCTCGGCTCAACCGTGAGAACGAGCGGCCGTGGCTTGCCACGGTGCCGGTCTCGATGGCAAAGAACAGCCCTCGCGCCTGCAGCGCGATCGAGGGTGGAAGTCGGTCGAGGTAGGCGCGCACCGCCGCGGGCGCACCGATCTCCGCTGGATCGGGCAGGTCACCGCCGTGGGGGAACAGCGCGTCCATGGCGGCGAGCAGGAACCGATCCTCGTCGGCCCAGGGGCGGTACACCGTCAGGGGGAGGCCCAGGCAGGCGAGCACCACCCCGCCGAGCAGTCCAAACCCGAGTCCGCGCCGCGTGAGCTTCATGCCCGCGAACTAACACTTGGATGGCTTCGCGGTGTCCAAACTGGCGACCTCCGGGACCTCCTGGTACGGTCCCGGGGCTCGGAGGCCCCCATGTACCGCATTCTCTTGGCCATTGCCGTTCCCCTTGCGCTCCTCGTGGCCACGCCCGCCTTTGCACAATCCGGCCGATCTACTTCCATCGGTACGGTGTACACCGCCGTGTCTGGTGAGGACTTGGAGCAGATCCTCACCGTCGAAGGCTACACCTTCGAGCGCTCGGTGGACTCCGCCGGGGACCCCCTGTTCCGGATCGAGATCGAGGGCCTGAAGGTGGTGTTGATCTTCAACGCGTGCGAGGAAGGGGCCTGCCAGAACCTGCAGCTCTATACGGGCTTCGCCATGCAGGAGAAGCCGGCGCTGTCCGTGGTCAACGGGTGGAACAAGACCAAGCGCTTCGGGCGCGCCTACATCGACGACGAGGCAGACCCGGTCTTGGAGAGTGACCTCGATCTGGAGGGCGGCGTGTCTGCCGGGGCCGTCGCGGAGTTCATCCGCACCTTCACCGTCCTGTCCACCGCCTTCGCGGAGCACATCGGCTACAAGGGCGGCTGACCCTTCTCCCGCGCCCGAAGAAGCGTTGCTACCCCGGCCGCCACAGGGTGGTGACGACCGCGGTGGCGTTGTCGCCGCCGCCGCCACGGTTCGCCTGGTTCACCAACTCGCGTGCCAGCTCGTCCGGGTCGTCACCCAGGAGTACCTCGGCCATGACGTCCGCGAGCTCAGGGTGGGTGTCCGCGAGGTAGTCGGTGATTCCGTCGGTGCACAACACCAGCTTCTCCCCCTCGAGCAGGGTGAAGGCCAGGTGGGAGACGGCCAGGGGCTCGGCACGGTTCCACTCGTTGAAGTGGCCGATGTAGCCCACCAGCGCAAACCCGGCGGGGTCCCAGTAGGGTTCGTGCCCCTGGGTCCAGCTGAGCAGGCGGTCGGCGGCCTGGTTCTGGTCGGCGGTGAGGAGCGCCGTGCCATAGGGCCCCACCAGGTAGGCTCGGGAGTCGCCCAGGCAACCAAGGCACACATGGTTTCCGCGGGCGATGGCCACCAGGGCGGTGGTGCCCATGGGGACCCGGCCGTCGAGCCTCCCACCCGCATAGCGGAGCGCGGCCTCGCACACCGCCTGGTTGGCCATCCGCAGGGCGCGATCGATGAAGTCGAAGATCTCGGCCGGGGTGGCGTCGCTGAGACGGGAAAGCGCCTGCTCCCACAGGTTCGCGACCACGTGGACGGTGATGCCTGCCGCGATGTCGCCGCTGCCGGCGGTAGCGGTGCTGATGCCGTCACACACCACCATGAGGTGCAGGGGGCCTCGCGCAGACACGAACAGGGCGTCCTGGTTGGTCTGGGTGTGGAGCAGCTTGAGACGCCCCACGTGCGAGTCGTACCCGATGCGCAGCCGACGCTGATCGCTCGCGGCGGTGTCCATCCGCGAGTCCTCCGCCACCGCGGCGGACTGCCACCGAACCAGCCACGACAGACCGTCCGACGGGCGCTGTGAGGGGAAGGGGTGCAGGGCCGCATCCAGCGGCGCGAGCGCGGCTGCGGGTAGGTTGGGGACGATCTGGCGGAGGAAGGGAATCGCGCGGTGGGCGGGGATATTCCGCGGCCACTGCTTGCCGAGCAGGCCCTCCATGAGAAGGACCCCCGCGGCATGGACATCGCCGGCCTGCGACGGCGCCTCCCCCATCGGGCGGGGAGAGTGCATGTCGGCATCGCTGTCCGCAAGCTCCACGTTCCCGCTGGGGTGCACCAGCACCGAGTTCCGCGTCGGGTTCACCACCCGGCCGCCGTTGTGTTGCTGGGACAGTGAGCGCGCGAACGCCAGGCCGAGGGCCAGGAACTCGCCCGGGGATCGCGCGGAACGCTCACCGATGGGCAGCGTCTCCGTGATCTCCAGCACCTCGGCAGTGAAGCCGTCCTCGGTGTAGTCATCTCCGTAGCGTGGGTCCCAGCCGGTGCTGAACCACAGCGCCACCGCGGGTCGTGCCTCCGCGAGGCGGGTGGAGATGAGATCGACGTCCTCGCCCGACCGCATGAGGATCTCGGCTCCGAGCCAGTTTGCGGCGCTGAGGTGCTCTTGGTCCTGGATCAGGATCTCCTGCAGATCGAGGGCCAACTCCTCGGCGCGCTTGGGGGGCAGGGTGGCGAGGGTGGCGCGGATCAGCTGCTGCCCATCGGGTGTTTCCGCCAGCGTTGCCAGGGCGGGCACGGCCTCCGGGGCACCCCAACGGGTGAGCGCGGCGGCCAGCCGGCCCTCGCTGTCGAGTGGGCCGCCCTGGCGGGTACCCTCCAGGACCCGTCCCACCAGGCGTTTGCGGACCTCGGCCCCGACCTCGTGCGCCTCCCAGCCGCCGCGGCGGATGGCGTGGATGAGGGCGTCGATCGAGTCGGGGCCGCGGGTGAGCAGGCCGTCCAGAACCTCATCCGCGGGCACGTCCCGCAACGCCGCCATCGCCAGGTCCTTGACCTGCTTGCCGCCGTTGCACCACGACCGAAGCGCGTGATCCCTGAACGCCTCCTCCCCAAGCTCTCCTCGGTGGATGAGGGCGAGATCCAGGCGGCGCCCTGGTGACAACAGCGGGTTGGCCAGGCGGTCCACCGCACCAGTGGGCTCGTCCCGACGGTCGAGCGCCACGGTGTCGTGCTCGATCTCGAAGCGTTCGTCCTCCGCGATCTGGGGCTCGAGGGTTTCCCACCACCGGTCGAAGGCGCGTTCGGTCATCAGACCGCGCCCGCCCACCCAGTCCCGCAGGTCCTGGCGCCGCTGGGGTCCCACCAGGTCCTCCAAGAGTAGCTCCAGCGCCGCCGGGGGGTCGAAGAGCAACAACTCCTGCAGCTTCTCGGGATCGAGCATCGCGCAGTGGAAGAACCCCTTCTCGTTGCACAGCGCATAGACCCGGCTGAGGTTGGTGGCGGAGACGTACTCGGGCAGGTTCTCGCCGCTGCGCTCCCACTGGAGTTGCACGCCAACGTCGCGAACACCCACCACACGCGCAAACCCGAAGGCGGAGTGGTAGAGCACGCTGTCCGGGCGAACGTCGCCGATGTCCCGGATGGGTCTCATGACGCCGCGTTATAGCGCGACGCCTCGGCCGTGTCGCCGACAACGCGGAGCGTTCCCATGGAGGTTCGGGATCCCATCCACGGCGCCATCGCCGTCTCTCCTGAAGAGGTCGCGATCGTCGACCATCCCTTCGTACAGCGGCTCCGCAACATCCGCTCCACCGGTTTTTCTCACCTACCGTTCCCCGGTGCCACCCACTCCCGGTACAGCCATTGTCTGGGGGTGATGGTCCTGGCCGGGCAGGCCTTCGACAGCGCCTACCAGGGATGGGAGCTCCCAACTGTGGTGCGGGCGCGGTTTCGGGCGCTGCTCCGGGTGGCGGCCCTGTGCCACGACCTCGGTCACGCGCCGTTTTCACACAGCACCGAGTTCGCCATGCCCTCCCTGGGGGCGCTGGGCATCTCCTGGTACCGCCCCGACGCGGTCTCGGACCGGCGTGCCACCCACGAGGACTACACGATTGCCATCCTGGAGCACACCTCGCTGCGAGACGCGATCGCCGCCAGCACCGACTTCACGGCGCGCCACGTGGCGGCCCTGATCTCGCGCGACGTGGAGGTGGAGGATGACCTGTTCGTGGTGGACGGTCTCGATCACCGCCGGGTGCTCTCCCAGATCGTCAGCTCGGAGCTGGACGTCGACCGGCTCGACTACCTGGTGCGGGACTCCTACTACACCGGCGCCCGCTACGGACAGATCGACACCTCCTGGCTCCTGTCGAACCTGGTGGCCTACCCCTTCGACGGCCGGGTGAGCCTGGCCCTCGACTTCGCCGCGATCTACGCCTTCGACGACTTCATGATCGCGCGCCACCACATGTTCCTGATGGTGTACTTCCACCACAAGTCGGTGGCCTACGAGGAGCTGCTCAAGCGCTACGTCCTCGCGGAGGGCACCGATTGGGCCCTGCCCGCCGACCTCGACGCCTACCTGAGTGTGGACGACATCTCACTCGAGCATCACCTGCGCACCGCCGACAGCGAGTGGGCCCGCCGCATCGTGGAGCGCCGCCCCTTCAAGCGGGTCCTGGAGGTGCATGGCACCCCGGCCGACGTCGACCTGTCGGAGCAGGCCCTTCGTCTCCGTGAGGCGGGCGTCGACGTGATCCACGCCGGCTCCACCGGCAAGCTCTCCCGCTACAACGTCTTCGGGCAGAAGCGCGAGCGTGCCCCGCAGATCTACGTGCTGGAGCGGATGCCCGGCCTGCCGGTCGAGAACGTGCATGGCCTTCAGGAGGCGAGCAAGGTGTTCCAGCGCTACGCCGACGCCCGGAGGATCGCCCGGCTCTACGTCCGTCCCGAGGAAGTGGGGGAGGCACGCGGGGTCCTGGGCCTGCCGGTGTGACGACCCCGCCCGGGAGGCCCGGGCGGATTACAGTGGCCCTCCAATCCGCAGAGGTCCCCCATGTTCAGCCTGGAACTTTCCGAAGAGCAGCAGATGCTGCGCGATCTCGCCCACGAATTCGCTGCCAAGGAGATGCGTCCGGTCGCGGCGCACTACGACCAGACCATGGAGTTTCCCTGGCCGCTCATCCGCCAGGCCCACGAGCTTGGCCTGATGAACACCCACGTTCCCGAGGAGTATGGGGGCCTGGGACTGGGTTGCCTCGACGAGTGCGTGCTCGTGGAGGAGATGGGTTGGGGAGACTCCGGGATCCGGACCGCCATCGAGGCCAACAACCTCGCGAACGCCCCGGTGGTGGAGGGCGGCTCCGACGCGCTCAAGGCGAAGTACTTGGGGCGCCTCATCGAGGAGCCCCTGATGAGCGCCTATGCCTTGACCGAGGCCGAGGCCGGCTCGGACGTGGCCAACATGCGGTCCACCGCGGTGCGCAAGGGTGACAAGTACATCCTCAACGGCGAAAAGATGTGGATCACCAACGCCGGGGTGGCGAACTGGTACTTCGTGGTCGCCTACACCGACAAGGAGAAGCGTCACCGCGGCATGACCGCGTTCGTCGTCGAGCGGGAGTGGGACGGGGTGGAGCCGGGGAAGAAGGAGATCAACCTCGGCCAGCGGTGCTCCGACACCCGGGCTATCCGCTTCACCGACGTGGAGGTCCCCGCCGAGAACGTGGTCGGCGAGGAGGGCGCCGGGTTCATGCTGGCGATGAAGGCCTTCGACCACACCCGCCCCACGGTGTCTGCCGGTGCGGTCGGGCTCGCCAGGTCCGCCATGGAACACGCCATGCAGTACGCCACCGAGCGCCGCACCTTCGGCAAACCCATCTTCAAGCACCAGGCGGTGGCGTTCATGCTCGCCGACATGGCGAAGGACATCGAGGCGGCGCGCCTGCTGGTCTGGAAGGCGGCCTGGCTCAAGGACCAGGGGCAACGCAACACCAAGTTCGCGTCGATGGCCAAGGCCTTTGCGGCGGACATATGCGTCCGGGTATGCACCGACGCGGTCCAGGTCTTCGGCGGGTACGGCTACAGCACCGAGTACCCGGTCGAGAAGCTGATGCGGGACAGCAAGATCTTCCAGATCTACGAGGGAACGTCCCAGATCCAGCGGTTGATCATCGCGAGGGAGATGTTCGAGCGGGTTTAGGGGTTGCGGGGGCAGGAGCAGGCATCACGCGGACCCGCGCCCGCGTCTCACGCGCCGGTGAACAAGGCGCGCACCGCCTGGCCCATCTCCCGGGCATCCTGGTACCGATCGGCCGGGTCCTCGGCGGTGGCCTTCACCACGATTGGGCGCAGCACGGGGTCGACCTGCTCCACGAGTGCCTCGGCGACGGCGGCCTGGGACAGGTCGGGCGGGTCGCGCCCCGTGGCGAGGAAGAACAGCAGGGCGCCGGCCGCATACACGTCGGACCTCGCGTCGGCGTTGCGCGGGTTGGCCCGCTGCTCGGGCGACGTGTAATAGATCGAGCCGAGGGACTCGGCCGACATGGTCATCGTCTGCTTTTGGTGCTGGGTGAGGCGCGCTACCCCGAAGTCCGACACCTTGGGCTGGCCCTCGGCATCGAGCAGCACGGCCTCGGGGCAGAGCCCGCGGTGGGTGACGCCCGCCATGTGGGCCTCGGCGAGCCCCGCGAGGGTGAACAGGAGCAGGCGAGCGGCCCGGCCCGCGGGCAGACCACCCCGGGGGACGGCCGTCCGCAGGTCGCCGCTACCGACGTACTCCATCACAATTGCCGGCTCGTCGGACAGGGCGCCGCCTACGTCGAAGATCCGCACGATGTTCGGGTGCACCAGGCGCGTCATGGCGCGGGCCTCGGTCACGAACCGGTCGCGGATCCGGGGCACGCCGCGGTGCTCGGGCAGAAGCAGCTTGATGGCGAAGACGTCGCCGCGCACCCGGTCCTTTGCCTTGTACACCGTGGTGTAGGTCCCCTGCCCGACGGGCTCGAGCGCCTCGTACCGGTTCGCCGCCCACTCTGGAAGGACATCCTGTTCCATGCGGCGGAGGATACCACCCGGTGAACCGGCCGCGTCAGGGCTTGATCCGGCACGCCGCGAGGCTCTTTCGACACCGGATGCTCGGCGAGGCGCCCGCTGCCAGCGTGATCTCCCCCTGCGGCTCGGGGGTCCCCTCCTCGAAGAAGGCGACGACGTCGTAGTGGCCCTCGGGAGCCTGGTCGGGCTCGTAGGAGTGGCCCCGGTCGTCGAGGAGCCGCACCGTGACGTCCGCATCGACGGTGATGAGAGG
>JAFDJI010000752.1 GCA_019307545.1 Deltaproteobacteria bacterium
TTCCTCCTGCTCGGGGGTGAGGCCCTCGGCGTACAGCGGCTCGAGGACGACCGGATAGAGCCAGTCCCCTGGCACCACGGACAGGGTGGTCGTGGCCTGGTGGTCATCGCCCACGACGTCCTCCTCGAGGAGGACCTGCCCGAGAACCGCGGTCTGCAGGGCCTCGTCGGTGGCGACGGCGCTCCCGGACACCACCCGTAGCCGCCCGCCGTCCGCGCGCCCGACTCGCACCGCGATCTCCACCTCGGCCCCGCCCGCCGGAATCGGCACCTCGTCCCCCATCTCCCACCGGGTGCCATCCATGGCGATCGTAAGCAGGACCTGGGCGGAGGCGGGGGTGCGGGACACGAAGGTGTGCTGGTCTGCGATGCCCTGCACGACGCCGTCTTCGTCCACGCTGTCCGCGCGGACCCAGGTCGTCGGGAAGCCAGGAAGGAGCACCGCGTGACGGTCGCTCCCGCCGACCAGCGCGACGTGGAGCCCACGAGAGAGGTGCGCCTCGTACCAAGTGAGCGCCTGCATCGACGCCCCCTGCCCAGTGGTCTGCATGGCGCGCCAGTACAGCGGGCTGGCGTCGCCGCGGGAGGCCTCCCAACCCAGGAGGTTCGCCTCGGTGTTCTCCGGGGACATCAGCCCCCAGCCCACGTTCCAGACCTCGATGGCGTCGTGGTCGCGGATGTCCCAGGGAAAGGGGATCTTCGGCAGGAAGGGGTGGTTCGGCGAGAACAGCGCGCCTTGGGCGTGGGTGGCAACGACGGCGGCCTGGTAGTCGCTGAGGGTGACCCCATCGTGATCGGGATCGTGGTCGACGAACGCGTGGACCCCGAACAGGTTGGCGTGGCTGGTGGAGCCGAATTCCTCCCCGCCGACCAGGACCAGCTTCTCGCTGTGGTAGTCGGGGTCGAACTGGGCATCGATCATCCGGTGGTCGGTGATCGCGATGAAGTCGAGCCCGTTGCCCGCATACTCCGGGTGAAAGGCGACGAACTCCTCGCTGTCCAGGTATTCTGCGAGCGCAATCACTGTGGCGACGTCGTCCCACCCGTCGCTGTGCTCGGTGTGCATGTGCAGGTCGCCGCGCAGCCAGCCGTCCTCGCGGAGCGCTATGCCGGAATGGTCAGGCTCCCCGATGCCGCTGTCGTCGATGGGCGCGTTGCAGGCCAGGGCGAGCAGGAGCAGTGTCATCGGCTTCATGCGGGTGAAACCCCGCCCTCCAGCACGGTCAGGATCTCTGGGCCTCGGGGGGTCACGGCGATGGTGTGCTCGAAGTGGCCTGCCAGGCTTCGGTCGGCGGTGATCACCGTCCACCCGTCCTTCAGCACCTTCGTCCGATGGTGGCCCAAAGAGGTCATGGGCTCGATCGCGAAGCACATTCCAGCCTTGATGAGCGACCCGCGGTGGGGTTTCCCGAAGTTCGGAATCGAGGGCGGCTCGTGGAGTTGGCGCCCAATCCCGTGGCCGACGTAGTCGCGAATGATCCCGTAGCCGTGGGGCTCGACATGGGACTGAACCGCGTGCCCGATGTCGCCAATCCGGTTTCCCGGCACCGCCAGGGCGATGCCCTGGTACAGGCTCTCCCGAGTGACCTCGAGGAACTGCGCGACCTCGGGCGTCACCTCGCCGGCGACGGCCGTGAATGCCATGTCGGCGTAGTACCCCCCGAAGACCAGGCCCACGTCGACGGAGAGGATGTCGCCGGGCTCCAGCCGCCGTTGGTTGGGGATCCCGTGGACGACCTGCTCGTTGATCGAGGTGCACAGGGTGGCGGGGAAGACCAGGTGACCGACGCGGTACCCCTTGAAGGCCGGCTGGCTGTCGCGCTCGAGGACTGCCTCCTCCGCCAGCGCGTCCAACTCCGCCGTGGTGACGCCGACCTTCACCGCCTCCTTGACCAGCGCCACCACCTCGGCCAGTCGACGTCCCGCCTTGCGCATGATCGCCAACTCGTAGGGTTCCTTGATGGTGATCGAGTCGGCTCCACGCCTGGGGCTTAGTCGAAAGGTCATCCGCCTGACTCCCGATGCGCTGGGTCGGAGAAACCCCCTATCCCATCCGGTCAGACCGGCTGTCGGTCGGATGACCTGCGCTACCCTGCCCCCGGAGGCCCTCGATGGCATCAAGACTCTGGATGGCTGCGCTCCCGGCCCTGCTCGCCCTGGGGTGCCAGGATCCGGCGCCCGACACCGGGGACACGGAGGACACCGGGACCCCCTGGCCCACCCCCGATCTGGTGGTCACCGTGGATCTCGGCACCGACCTGGGCATCGCTCGGTCCCTCACCGGGGTGAACCGCTCACCCATCATCGAGGCCCGCACAACGACCGACACCTTCGACTTCTCCTCGCTGTGGGGAGCGTTCGGCGTGCACAGCGTGCGGCTGCACGACGCCCCGGTGGATGTGTGCCGGATCTACCTGGATGACACCCTCACCCGGTTCGAGGACAGCTCGGTGCTCGACCCGAACGTCTGCCAGAACAGCCTGGGGGGCATCGACCCCACCGCGCTGTGGGCGGTGAACACCCCCGCGGACGTCGACCTGCCGGCCAACTATGACTTTGCCGAGGCGGACGCCGCGGTGGACGCGGTGCTGGGGGCCGGCATGGAGTGGATGATGCGCCTCGGCGAGAGCTGGAACGGTCCGAACAGCACCCTGCAGACCG
>JAFDJI010000150.1 GCA_019307545.1 Deltaproteobacteria bacterium
CCTCCTCGATCCGCCTGTTCACGTCGGTGTCCACCTCGGGCGTCTCCGAGAGCACCCGACCGCGCAACTCGTGATCGGTGAACAGCACCGTCGCTTCCTGGTCGACCGGTATCCCGTCGGCATCCCTTGCGGATCGCTCGGCGAAGTGGTGGGGGTCGTAGAGCACCGTTGCCTCGGAGATCTCGGTGTCCACGTCCGCGGCTTCTTCAGCCTCGTAGAGGACCTCGGCCTCCTCCACCTCCACCAGGATCAGCTCGTCCGACAGGTCGTCCTGAAGCGGGAGGTCCTCCAAGACCAGCTCCTCCGAGACATCGTCGATGCCCGGGAGGTCCTCCAGGATCAGGTCGTTGGACAGGTCATCCTCGTCGAGTTCGGGCGCGGTGAACGCGATCTCCCCGGTCACCCTCGCCACCCAGGCCCCCAGGGCGCGTCGCTCGGAGACGCCCTCGGCTTGGCGCGCGAGCCCCAACAGCTCCTGGCGCGCCACCTGCATCGACGGAAATCGGTTCGCGGGATGGGGATCGAGCAGGCGCCGGAGCGCCCGGGTCAGCGCCGGCCACTGGGTTTCGATGGGGTCCACGAGGTGCGAGGCGTCACCCTTGTGGGCCATCGCCGCTGGGTCCGGGCCAGTCCAGGGAGTCTGTCCGGTGAGGGTCGCGGCGAGCAGCGCACCGAGGGCCCACTGGTCGGTAGCCTCGGTGGCCTGGGCGCCTTCGGCCCGCTCCGGCGCCATCCAGGCCGGATCGGGGACGGCGTGGCCAGCGGGACCGAAGCCCCAGATCCACAGCTTGCCTTCGGCGGACAGGAGCACGTTGTGTGCGGAGAGGTGTCCATGCACCACCCCGCGGTCGTGGGCATGCTGCAAGGCCTCGGCCACGTCCAATGCGACATCCAGCCAGGTGGCGGTCCCCACCGTGTCCCGCGCGTCACCAGGCTGCGCGATCAGCCATTCGAGCGCCACGCCGGGTGCGTCCTCCACGGCCAGCGCTCCGGAGCCTTCGTAGAAGGCGACCGGCTTGGGGATGCACGCGTTGTCCAGCGAGCGGAGGACCTCGTGCTCCAGTTGGAGCGAGGCGCGGTCCACGGCGGTGGCGTCGGGTCCGACGACCTTCACCAGCACCTCGGAGGGTTGGCGCTGGGTCATCCCGACGCGGCGGGCCCGATACCACGCCCCCGCCTTTGGAACGACGGCCTCGTCGACGATTTCGAAGGGTCCGACACGGAGCCCGATCAGGGACATCCAGCCACCTCCGAGCCGACCGACCTTATCATGTCCAGGAGCCGGAAGCGGCCTCGTTGGGGCATCGCGGGAACACCCGCTAGCCTTCGTCCTCCGACCGCTCGTCCTTCCGCTCCATCCGCTCCAGCTTCCGCATGTACTTGTCGGTGCGGATGTCGATGCGTTGGGTGTGGACACCGGGGCGCACCTTGAGGGACATCGGGCCGAACTCGTAGGTGCCGCCGGGGAGGAGGCCTTCGAAGGTGCCTGTCTCGGCGATTTGCGCCTGGGTAAAATGGATGGCCGAGGCCTTGGCGGGGTCGAAGGGCATCTGCTCGACGAGCAACTCGAGCTTGCCCGGGTCACCTTTGAGAGAAACGGGGCCGTAGTTGGTGTCGATCGTGTGGATCCAGTCCCGGAACTCTTGGGAGTCGAAGACCTCGAGGGCCAGGATCAGCCGTGCCCGGGTGCTCGCGACGTCACCGAGCTTGGCGGCCGCCTGTGCTCCCAGGTGGTACTCCTCCGCGGTGGGGGGGATGGCAGTCTCCAGGATGTCCTGGTAGGCGCGTTCGACGCCTTCCCAAGCGTTTCGGCTCGCGAGTTGGGTCATCTCCTGGGAGAGCCGTTCGTACTCCGCGAGCCGCTCCTGGCCCGAGGACTGCGCCCAAGCGCCGTTGAGAGCCAACAGCAGCAACAAGAGGAGTTTGAGCACGCGAAGCCTCGGTCGGTCACCCTTTCACGCCGACGAACCCCAAACTACCACGCGGGATTCCCCCGTTGGGGGTGATCACACGGAGAATGCGAACAAGCGGGATCGGAGATCGTCGGGTGGGTTGGCGCTCACACCTTCAGGCGTGCCATGGCGAGCTCACGCTGCTCGACCGCGGCCTCCCATTCCGGAGTCCCCGAAGCGGACTCCAAGAGCTCGTTGTCGGCCGCTGCGAGGTCGGCCTTGGCGGCCGCCGTGTCGATGCCCTCTGCGGGCTCGCAGGAGTCGACCAGGACTGTCACCTGCTCGGCGCTCGCCTCGGCGAAGCCGCGCCCCACGATGTAGCGCTGATGTCCCTCGGGCGTGGTCATGTCGAGCACGCCGCCGCGCAGCAAGGACAGGAACAGGTCGTGGCCCGGGAGGATGTCGAACTCGCCCTCCCAACCGGGAAGGAGGATCTCGGTCGACTGCCCCGCATAGACCTCCCGCTCCGGGGTCACGATGGTGACGGTGAGGTCCGCCATGGCGTCAGTCCTCCTGCGCCATCTTGCGCGCCTTCTCCACCACGTCCTCGATGGTGCCCACCATGTAGAAGGCGCCCTCGGGCAGGTCGTCGTGCTTGCCCTCGAGGATCTCCTGGAACCCGCGGATGCTGTCCTCCTTCTTCACGTACACGCCCGGGAAGCCGGTGAAGGTCTCGGCGACATAGAAGGGCTGGGACAGGAATTTCTGCATCTTTCGGGCGCGCTCCACGGTGAGCTTGTCCTCGTCCGAAAGCTCGTCCATTCCCAGGATGGCGATGATGTCTTGGAGCTCCTTGTAGCGCTGCAGCACCGCCTGCACATCGCGGGCGGTCTGGTAGTGCTCCTCTCCCAGGACCAGGGGATCCAGGATGCGTGAGGTGGAGTCGAGCGGGTCCACTGCCGGGTAGATGCCCATCTCGGAGATCTTCCGCGACAGCACCGTGGTGGCGTCCAGGTGGGCAAAGGTGGTGGCGGGGGCGGGGTCGGTGAGGTCGTCTGCCGGGACGTAGATCGCCTGCACCGAGGTGATGGACCCCTTGTTGGTGCTGGTGATCCGCTCCTGCAGCTCGCCCATGTCGGTCCCCAGGGTGGGCTGGTAGCCGACGGCGGAGGGGATGCGGCCGAGAAGGGCCGAGACCTCGGAGCCCGCCTGGGTGAACCGGAAGATGTTGTCGATGAACAGGAGCACGTCCTGCCCCTCTTCGTCGCGGAAGTACTCGGCGACGGTGAGCGCGGACAGGCCCACTCGGGCGCGGGCTCCCGGGGGCTCGTTCATCTGGCCGTAGACCAGCGCCGCCTTCGACTTCTCGGAGTCGCCCGGGGTGATGACCCCAGCCTCGGTCATCTCGGTCCAGAGGTCGTTGCCCTCACGGGTGCGCTCCCCCACCCCGGCGAACACGGAGTACCCACCGTGGGCCTTGGCCACGTTGTTGATGAGCTCCATGATGATGACCGTCTTGCCGACGCCGGCACCGCCGAACAGGCCGATCTTCCCGCCGCGGGCGTAGGGCCCGAGCAGGTCGACGACCTTGATGCCGGTCTCGAACATCTCCACCGAGGTGGACTGCTCGGTGAACCCGGGCGGCTCGCGGTGGATCGGGAGGAAATGGGTGGCGCCCACCGGCCCCAGGTTGTCGACCGGCTCCCCCACCACGTTGATGATCCGTCCCAGGGTCTCGGGACCCACCGGCATCGTGATCTGCTGTCCGGTGTTGCGCACCTCCATGCCGCGGCGAAGGCCGTCGGTCGTGTCCATGGCAATGGTGCGCACGGTGTTCTCGCCCAGGTGTTGGGCGACCTCGAGCACGAGGTTCTCCTCCCGGTCGTCGATGGCCGGGTTGGAGAGCCGCAGCGCGGTGTAGATGTCCGGCAGCGCTCCCGGTGGGAACTGGACGTCCACGACCGGTCCCATCACCTGTTTCACGACGCCGTGGTTCGCTTCCATTGGGGGTCTCCAGGGGGCTACAGGGCTTCGGCGCCGGACACGATCTCGATGATTTCGCTGGTGATCGCGGCCTGGCGGGCCCGGTTGTAGTCGAGGGTCAGGGTGTCGATGAGGTCGGAGGCGTTGCGGGTGGCGTTGTCCATCGCGGTCATACGCGCGGCGTGCTCTCCGGCCTCGGTCTCCAGGAAGGCCTGGAGCACTACGGTGCGGAGGTAGAGCGGGAGCAGGCGCCCGAGCAGGCCTTCCGCCGAGGGCTCGTAGCGGTGGTCGATGAAGCCGGCATCCTCCGACTCCGGGAGGGCCAGCGGCACGGCGCGGGCGATTTGGGGCCGCTGGATCATGGTGTTGACGAACTGGTTGTAGACCAGCCACACCTCGTCGAAGCGGCCCTCTGCAAACCCGCTGGTCATCTCGGTGCACAGCGTGCGAACAAGGTCCATGCGGGGTGTCTGTTGGTATTGGAGGACCTTGTCGTTTTTCCAGTCGCGGTGGGTGAGGAAGTCGACCCCCTTGCGGCCGTACACCTTGAGGTGGATCTCCACCCCATCTTCGTCACGCCACTCCTGCAGCCAGTGGACGGCATGGCGGAGGAGAATGCTGTTGAACGGCCCGCACAGCCCCTTGTCGGAGGTGAGGATCACCACCAGGATGGACTTGACCTCGTCTCGCCGCTCCAGCAGGGGGTCGCTGTACTGTTCCCCGGCGCTGGCAGCGACGCGACCGAGCACGTCCGACAGGTGTTGCTGATAGGGACGTGCCGACAGCGCCCGCTCGGTGGCCTTGCGCAGTTTCGCCCCAGCCACCAGCTTCATGGCAGCGGTGATCTGCCTGGTCTTCTTGACCGAACCGATCCGGGTCTTGATGTCCTTGAGGTTGGGCATCAGTGATGACTCTTCCAGGTGGACTTGAACTTGGCGATCTCGTCGACGAGCCGCTTCTTGAGGCTGTCCCTCTTCAGGGTGCCCTTCGTGACGATTTCCTGGAGGAGATCGGCTTTGTTCGCCAGGAAATGGTCGGTGAGGTCGTGGACGAACGGCAGGCAATGATCGACGGGCAAGTCGTCGAGCTGCCCCTCGGTGGCAGCCAGGATCTGGATGAGCTGCTGCTCGACGGGGAGCGGTGCGTATTGGCCCTGCTTGAGGATCTCGGTGAGCCGCTCGCCGCGGCCGAGCTGTCGCTGGGTGGCCGCATCGAGGTCGGAGGCGAACTGGGAGAAGGCGGCCAACTCGCGGTACTGGGCCAGGGTGAGCCGCAGCGGCCCAGCCACTTCCTTCATCGCCTTGATCAGAGCTGCGCCGCCCACGCGGGACACCGACAGACCCACGTTCACCGCCGGGCGTTGGCCGGCGTAGAACAGGTCGGTCTCCAGGAAGATCTGACCGTCGGTTATGGAGATGACGTTGGTGGGGATGTAGGCAGACACGTCCCCGGCCTGGGTCTCGATGATTGGGAGCGAGGTCAGCGATCCGCCACCCTCGTCGTCGGACATCTTCGCGGCTCGCTCCAGCAGGCGGCTGTGCAGGTAGAACACGTCGCCGGGGAAGGCCTCGCGTCCTGGCGGCCGGCGGAGGAGCAGGGAGAGCTGCCGGTAGGCCACCGCGTGTTTGGACAGATCGTCGTAGATGCACAGGGAGTGCTTGCCGTTGTCGCGGAAGTACTCGCCCATGGTGCAGCCGGTGTAGGGCGCCAGGAACTGGAGCGGTGCCGGGGCCGAGGCCGGCGCGCTGATCACCGTGGTGTAGGACATGGCGCCGTGCTTCTTGAGCTTGTCCACCACCTGGGCCACCGTCGACTGCTTCTGGCCAATCGCCACGTAGAAGCAGTGCACGCGCCACTTCGGGTCGTCCTTGAACACCCGCTGGGCGAGGATGGTGTCGATGACCACCGCGGTCTTGCCTGTTTGGCGGTCGCCGATGATCAGCTCGCGCTGACCGCGGCCGATGGGGGTCATGGAGTCGATGGCTTTGAGCCCGGTCTGCAGGGGCTCGTGCACCCCTCTCCGCTGTACGATGCCCGGCGCCTTCAGCTCGATGACGCGGGTTTCCTTCGTCTCGATGGGGCCGAGGCCATCGATGGGGGCACCGAGGGCGTCCACCACCCGACCCATCATCTCCGGGCCGACGCCGACCTCCACGATGCGGCCGGTGCGCCGGACCTCGTCTCCCTCGTGGACATGCACGTCGGAGCCGAACAGCGCGGCGCCGACATTGTCCTCTTCCAGGTTGAGGACCATGCCGTACAGCCCGCCGGGGAACTGGAGCAGCTCGCCAGCGAGTGCGTTCTCCAGGCCGTAGATGCGCGCGATGCCGTCGCCGACCGAGAGGATGGTGCCCGTCTCGGATACCGAGACGCGGGACTCGTAGTCCTTGATCTGTTTCTTGAGGATCTGGCTGATCTCGTCAGCGCGGATTTCCATCGGGGGCTCCTGTGATCACGCCTCTGCGGGCGTGGCGGCACTCAGCAGGCGCTGCTTGATGTTCTGGAGGCGGGTGCGGACCGAGGCGTCATAGACCGTGCCGCCCACTCGGGCGATCATGCCGCCGATGAGGGAGGGGTCCACGCGGGTCTCGATGAGGACGTGTTTGCCGGTGACCTGCTGCAGCGCGGCGATGACCTCGGTCTCGAGTTGGGGGGTCAGGGGCTCCGCCGTCTCCACCAGGACGCGTGCCCTGCCCGCCTTTTCGTCAGCGTAGCCGTTGTACAGCTCGACGACCTCGGGCAGGAGGCGGAAGCGGCCCTTCTCGAGCAGGACGAAGAGCAGGTTTCGAGCGAGGTAGCCAACATTCAGGCGGGGAACCACCTGCTCCAGGACGTCCCGTCGCTCCGCCAGGGTGAACACCGGGTTGGAGAGGGCCGCGAAGAGCTCACCGTCGTGGGAGCGCAACCCGTCGAGGGCGCTGGTGAGTTCGTTTCCGACCTGGGCGACCTGGTCGACTTCCTCGGCCAGCTCGAAGAACGCTCGGGCATAGCGTCGGGCGATGCTGCGGTCAGCCATTTCCGTTCCCCCCGTCGGATTGGAGCGCGTCGAGGAACTCGCGGGACAAGCGGCGGCGGTCGTCGCGCATCACCTGCTTCTTCAGGGTGCCCTCAGCGAGATCGACCGCGAGGTCCACTGCGTCCCTCCGCAGGGTCTCCCGGGCCCGGATCAGCTCCTCGTGGATGTTCTTCTTGGCGGTGTCGCGGATTCGCTGGGCCTCGACGTGGGCACGGGCGACGAGTTGCTCCTCCTCTTGCTTGGCGGCCACGATGGCCTCCTCCTTGAGCGTCGTCACCTCTTCCTCGAAGTGGGAGAGGCGGCTGCCCAGCTCCTCGTGACGCTGGCGCGCCTCGTCCCGTTCGCGAGCCGCGTCGGTGAGCTCCTTGCGCATGTCGTAGGCGCGGTTCTTCAGCTGGTCACCCACCGGCCGCCGCGCTGCGTAGACGATGGCGGCGAGGAGCAGGAACAGGTTGAAGGTGTGCCATCCGAGCGGCTTCCACACGAAGTGCTCGTTCACCTTCTCGTGGTCGGTCGGGTCGGTCCAGTTGGGCACACCGTCGGCGTCGTCATCGGCGGTCCACTCGTAGCCGTGTGCGCCGGCTTCGCCTTCGTGGCCCTCTTCGCCCGCATGTGCGTCGCCCCCCCCGTGGGCATCATCGGCGTGTGCTTCGGTCTCGACCTGGGCAGGCGCCTCGTGGGGGTCGCTCGCGAACGCGGGGTACGCGGCGAACATCGCCATGGCCAGCAGCGGAAGGATGGGTGCGCGCATCGGACTCCTCACGCCTGGACCGAACGGCCCAGCACCTGGCTCGCGATATCCACGGAGAGCTCTGTCGAGGCTTCGCG
>JAFDJI010000753.1 GCA_019307545.1 Deltaproteobacteria bacterium
GGCATCGGGCATCGTCGCCGAGGGCGCCGAGTACCGCGCGCTGGTCCAGGAGATTGCCGAAAAGCTCTCGGAGCTGATCGACCCGCAGACCGGCGAGCGCTGCATCCGCCGGGTCATCATCTCGGACGACTTCTACGGTGGCCCGTACCGGATAGACGCCCCCGACCTGTTGATCGGGTACGAAGGCGGGTACCGAAACAGTTGGGACTGCGCCACCGGCGCGGTGACCCCCGAGGCGATCACCGACAACACCCGCAGTTGGAGTGGCGACCACTGCGTCGACCCCGACGTGGTCCCCGGGGTATTGTTCTGCAACCGACCCATCGTCGCGGAGTTGCCGCGGCTGGTCGACGTCCCATACTCGATCATGCGGCTCTTCGGCCACCAGCCGCCACGGTACATGCAGGGCGCGATGATCTTCCCGGAACCGGGCGAAGACGCGACAGTCCGCGGGATGCTCGACCCTCGGAGCCTGACCCAATCGGGGGCCGCCCCCGGCGCGCGGGTCTTCCCGGAGGAATCCTTGGAGGCGGCGGGGAAATGAGCGTCCCATCGCCACTCGCGGGCCTCCAGCGCATGGGCCTCCTCCTGGCGCTCGCCGCCGGGCTGGTGGTGCCGGTCGACACCGCCGCCGAACCCGAGGGGCCGCCGGGCGTGTTCATCCTGGGCGTGGATGGGGTGGACCCGGTGATCCTGCAGCGCCTCATGGACGAGGGCAAGACCCCGAACCTGAAGAAGCTGGCCGCCGAGGGCACCTTCCAGGAGCTGGGCACCTCGAACCCGCCCCAGAGCCCGGTGGCCTGGACCAGCTTCATCACCGGCATGAACCCCGGCGGGCACGGGATCTTCGACTTCGTCCACCGCGACCCCGCGACCTACATGCCGATCTCCTCGTCCACCCCACCTCCCGAGGAGCCCGGACCGGTCCTGCACTTCTTCGGCTACCACCTGCCGCTGACCAGCCCCCAGCCGCAGAACAACCGCACCGGCACTCCGTTCTGGGACCCGCTGGTGGCGGCCGGGGTCGACGTCGAGGTGTACCGCGTCCCGGGGAACTTCCCGAGCCCGGTCTCCGAAGCCAAGGTCCTCTCCGGTATGGGCACCGTCGACCTGCGGGGCGGGTACGGCACCTACACCCTGTACACCTCCCGCCCGACCGAGCGCGCCGACGTCAAGGGCGACATCCAACTCGTCACCGTGCAGGACCACGATCTCGACGGCATCCCCGACACCGCCAGCGGGGTCCTGCGAGGTCCCCCAGACCTCTTCCGCATGGAGCCCGGTGCCATCCCCCAGTTGTCCGACTACCTCACCGAGCGAGTCACCTTCCACGTCGACCCCGAGCACGAGGCGGTGGTCATCCAGGTCGATGGCAACGACGTGCTGCTCGCCGAGGGCGAGTGGAGCGACTGGGTGCCGGTGCGCTACGACGCGCTGCCCTGGGGGTTGGCCGCGGTGGACGGAGTGGTGCGGTTCTACGCCCGGCAACTCCGGCCCGACTTCCAGGTGTACGCCTCGCCAGTGAACATCTCGCCGGCCAACCCGGCCATGCCGGTCACCAGCCCGGAGGGCTGGGCGAAAGAGCTTTACGACCTGCTCGGCTACTACTACACCCAGGGCATGCCCGAGGACACGAACGCCCTGAAGGACAGGGTGTTCGACGACGACGACTACGCAAAGCAGGTCGCGTTGGTACAGGACGACACCGACGCGATGCTGGACCTGGCCCTGCGTCGCTTCGAGCGGGGCGACCTGACGTTCATCTACTTCTCGGACATCGACCTGCAGTGCCACATGCTCTGGCGCCACGGCGATCCCAAGTACATCGGCGCTCCGCCGCATCCCGCGATCGACGATCCCGAGATGTCCCATCGCCACGCGCTTGACATCGACGGCTACCACATGGACGTGGACCGGCGGGTCGGGGAGGTCCGGGAGCGGCTGCCCGAGGGCACCGTGCTGCTGGTGATGAGCGACCACGGGTTCGCGCCCTACACCCGCAAGGTCCACCTGAACGCCTGGCTCCGCGACCACGGCTACCTGACCCTGAAGGACGGCGAGAAGACCGGGTCCATCCCGGCCGGCGATGTCGACTGGAGCCGTACGAAGGCGTACGGGTACGGCTTCAACGGGATCTACCTGAACCTCGAGGGTCGCGAGGCCGAGGGCATCGTGGCCCCCGAAGACGCGGACGCGCTCATGGAGGAGATCGCCGCGGGGCTGGAGGCGCTGGTCGACCCGAAGGACGGGAAGCGGGTGGTGGTCGAGGCCTACCTGACCCGGGAGATCTACAGCGGCACACGGGTCGCCGAGGGCCCGGACATGGTCGTCGGCTACGACGAGCACTACGGCACCTCGGACGCCTCCACCCTGGGCGAGATCGAGGAGCCAATCGTCGAAGACAACACCTCTCGCTGGTCCGGCAACCACCTGATGTCGCCCGACGTGGTGCCGGGGGTGTTGCTCGTGAATCGCGAGATCGAGGGCGACGGGTACGACCTGACCGATCTGCCGGTCACCCTGTTGGCCCACTACGGCATCGCACCCGTGCAGGGGATGGTCGGGGAGCCGATTCCCCTGCGCTGAAGGAGACGCTCATGATCTGGGGCAAGACCGTCAAAGTGAAGATCGACCGCGACCTGTACGACAAGC
>JAFDJI010000754.1 GCA_019307545.1 Deltaproteobacteria bacterium
CCAGTTCCAATGGCCGAGACGGAAGAAGAGCGGATCGAGCATCCGGAGTTCGGAACCAGGTGGGAAGCCACGCGGGATGACCTTGCCCCGATTTGACGGACCACTGCGTAGGTATGATCGCCGCCGAGATCGGCGGGATCGGGTTGTTGGTGATGGGGAGCGAATGGCTCCCCGTTCTTCTGGTCGCCCACGGGCTCCCATGGCGAGTGTGTGACGTTGGCAAGGGTATTCCTCGCTCAACCTCGGGCTCGGAGCAGTCAGCCTCCGCCCACCTGCCCCCCGCCATCGTCGCCGGCCCATTCTGGGCGCGACCGACGCCGACGGCGAGGGGCAGGAGGCCATCGGCCTCGAGGGGACGGACGGCGGCCTTCATGCCGCTTCATCCAGGAGAGTCTCGTTGTTCTCGAAGTTCACCGGGCTCCGGTAGCCCAGCGTCGAGTGCCGACGAGTCGCGTTGAAGAAGCCGTGGATGTAGCTGGACACGGCGGCCCGGGCGTCGATGGCGTCGGTCCACACTTCGGACTGGCCGACGAGCTCCTGCTCGAGGGTGCCGAAGAAGGACTCCGAGACCGCGTTGTCCCAGCAGTCGCCCTTGCGGCTCATCGAGGCCACAGCTCCTGCGGCGTCGAGCGCCTCGCGGTACGCGCCACTGGTGTACTGCGAACCGCGGTCGGTGTGGTGGATGAGCCCACGTGGTGGCTCTCGTACTGCTACGGCGCTCGACAGCGCCTGCAGGCAGAGCTCCTTGCGCATGTGGTCTTCGAGCGCCCAGCCGACGACCTTGCGGCTGTACAGGTCGATGAGCACGGCCAGGTACACCCAGCCCCGAACCGTCTGCAGGTAGGTGA
Source organism: Deltaproteobacteria bacterium (assembly GCA_019307545.1). Classification (GTDB taxonomy): domain Bacteria; phylum Myxococcota_A; class UBA796; order UBA796; genus JAFDJI01. The sequence goes on from JAFDJI010000754.1 coordinate 849, forward strand.
TGTCGCCCACCCACACCGCGTTCGGGCGGTCCGCGCTGAAGTCCCGCTTCAGCAGGTTCGGCGCGATCGGATCGGTGTGGTCCGAGTCAGTCGTCGAGCCCTTGAACCGGCGCTTCGGGGTTCCGGATACGCCCTGCTCTCGCATGATGCGGGCGACCCTGTGTCTGCCGACGACATGCCCTTCAGCGCGCAGCTCTGCGAGCACACGAGGACTACCGTATGTCCCGCGACTTCGACGGTGGATCGCCTTGATATGCACCGCCAGGGTGAGCTCGTCGTCGGCTCGCGTGCTGGGCTCGGCCTCGAGCCAGGCGTAGTACGCCGAGCGGGCGACCTGGAGCACGCGACACATCAACCGGACCGACCAGGTGGCCTTCTCCGCGAGGATGAACCGGTAGCGGCTCACGGCATCTCCTTCGCGAAGAAGGCCGCGGCTTTTTTTAGGATCGCGCGCTCCTTTCGCAGGATGCTGACCTCGCGCCGCAGCCGCCCGAGTTCGGCTCGCTCCTGCTCGCTGAGCGCACCCGGCCTCGCGGCCTCACGCGCCTTGGCTACCCAGCGCGACAGCACCGGCTGGGTGATGCCGAGATCCTTGGCGGCCTGAGTGGCCGACATGCCCTCTTTGAGCACCAACTTCACGGCCTCGGCCTTGAACTCTGTCGTGTACTGCCTTCGCTTCTTCTTGCCCATCTGGACTCCTGCTCATGCTTAGCAGGTGGTCCGCCTCAGCGGGGTAGGGTCACCGGCCAGGCCAGGGGGAAGGTGCGGGTGACAAGGGACGCTGACGCATGCGTCATGCATCGTGGACCGCACCACGAAGCCGAGTGACAGCAGTGTGGCTGGACTATCCGTGATGGCCGGGGCTGCTACCCAGAAGTTTGGATTGGCGGACCCACCGAGCCCTGTGGAGAAACGTGCGCGACCCACTCCTGCCCAACGCCCAAACATGACCTGTGGCACCGGGCGAATCACGGCGAGGGAGCGCAAGTCGAGTTTTTCGACCCGCATACGTGCCACACCGGAGGTGGCCTCTCGCTCACAGGTCGAGGCGCGAGAGACTGGTAGTAGCGCTGAGAGAATAGACAAGAGGGTGTGGTTCATCGAGTCGGACAATCAGCATTTCGGTTGGCCCAAAACGGTGTGTGCGCACGCGGTCACGATAGGTGGAGGCAGCCACGGCATCTCGTCTAACGCTGGTATGGGCGAACAGAACCGTCGCAGCAACGGCACAAGGGACTGCATAGCCGCCCACCCCCTCACGACTGCCGCCGGATGAGCTTGGTAAGCATCGCCGCGACCCGGTCGGCGAGGAGCATCACCCTCTCGGCATCGGCCTCGGGCACCACCCCGAGCGTGGCGAGCAGCTCTGCATGCGCCGCGGTCTCTCCCGCCTCGCCGCGTGCCCGTCCAAAGGCGTTGCGCTTCTCGGCAGCCGTGCGCCGGTTCGCCCCCTCGCTGATCTGGGCGACAGTGGATCCGGCCGAGCGGAGGATCTGGTCCGCAAAGGACCGGAACCCGCGGGGAACCCTGTCCGACAGGGCCTTTGCCGCCACAGCCATCTCCAGGGCGACCTGGTACGCCTGCAAGCGGGAATGGGGAAAGTGGGTGGTGATGCGCATTTCCATCTGAAGTCTCCTCGGCGGTTCCGGACGGCGATCCGTCCTCGTCCAGCCGGGGGCGGTCGCCGGCCGGAACCGACGGGGAGGCGAATGGAACCGGATACGCCCAAGGTCGCCATTCACCACGCAAGACGCCCCACGCCTCCAGCGCACGCGCACGCCAAGACGCCCACGCTCCACGCTCC
>JAFDJI010000755.1 GCA_019307545.1 Deltaproteobacteria bacterium
GTCCCCAGCGGGTAGTGCAGTCATCGGGCAGGTCCTGCCTGACGCCTCGGGGCTTGCGCTGCCATGTGGCCAGGTGGAGCGGGCCGCCACAGTGGGGACAGCCGGCGAGGCGGGTTTCGGACGCGATCTGCTTGTCGAGCGCGCCCATTGCAAGGAGGAGGTTGAGAGCGGGGACCTTGATGGGATACACGAGACGAGCCTCAGCCCAAAGCAAGGCAGGGGCTCCGTTCCGGCGCGGCTAAAACGACGGGGATGGAGCCCCACACCTTGCGGGTGGAGCCCCTCTGTCACGCAGCGCCAGCGCTAGGTCCATCATGGACATGACCGAGCGTGGCGATGGTCACGCTGCGTGGTGGAGTGGAGGGCCGGTCCATGGCGGAGCGTGACCACCAGCGAGGGCGTTTCCATGGAGAAGCGTGGTCGGTTTCACCATGACCCCGGACTTCGTGGAGGCCCACGCGGTCATCCTCTGGGGCAGCACCGACAAGGCCGCGGCCGAGGGCTGGCTCGCCTCCTACCGGGGCGCCGGCGGGCCGGTGCGCGACGGCTTCCCCCGAATCGAAGACTCGGGCGAGATCGCCCTGTTGAACCCGGGGTTCTGGATCGTGCTAACGGCCCTCCCCGACGACGCGGCGGTCGCAGCCGCCCTCGTGGACGGGTACAAGGCCCTGGAGCTCGAGGGCGTGGACACCAGCGGCGCCTACGCCCGCGAGGTGCGGGTGCCCGAGCCCGAGTACGACCTCCCGGCCGCCGCGGTGCTCCCGCCCGCGCGGCGGGAAACTCCCATGGATTGAGAGGCCAACCGAAGGGGGGACAGGCATAAGAAGAGGGCTCCTTCCTGCGGGTGGGGATCAGGCTGCTGCTGGGCTCGCGCGCGCCGGCCACAGGCTGGGTGGTTCAGTGGGCAGGGCGAGGCAACGCAGCACGTGGTGGGTGGCCCAGGCGCCGCGGACGACCGCATGAACATCTGGGACGTGTTGGCGGTGTTCCTGCGGGCGGTGTTCGGGTGGTACCGCAAGCGTGCGCGGGCTGCGGGTGTGGCCGGCGGGCGGTGCGGTGCGGTGACCTTCGTCCAGTCCTTCGGCTCGGCCCACCTACCACACAGGAACACCACGGGGATCAGGACACGCCCCAGGCCCCGGCGCCGCAAGGCGCCGGGGGCCCTCCTGGCCTTCCAATTCCACCTCAAGCGAGACCGCCACCCGGTAGAACACCCCCCGACCGATTCCCCAGCACCCGGGCCGGTCCAGCCCTGCTCGCACCTATGCCCCCGGACGAGCCGGCGACTTGGACACCTCCCAGTGGTGCCGACCCCGGTGGACCAGGCTCCCCTGATGGCGGGGTTCGAGGCTGACGAACGTTTGCGCCGCGGATGGTCCTGGCCCATCGACGCGATGCGATGCCCGCGAACCAGGAGCCACCGACGCCGGTCACAAGCGTCGAAGGGCTGGCACGGTGCCCAAGGGGCCACGAGGATGCCAACATTCCTGACCCGTAGTCCGCTAAAACCAGCAGCCGAGATAACCGCAGGAGGGGGGGTCCCGGTCCATGCTCACCCCAATCCCCGCCAACACCACCACTCCGGCTACCACCACTACTCCCACCGTGACCGTTAGAGCAGTCAAGGCTGCCGAGTCGCGTTTGACCCTCTCCACGTCGTAGACATGGACACGGACTTCCTTCGGGCGGTCCTGTAGACGAACGTCCAGCCAGGGCGTGTCCCAACGGACCAGGTTCCCACTCACGGGAAGCCCGCTTCGTAGCACTAAATCCACCGAACGCGCATCCCTATATGGATCCACCGCACGCGGCTCCCCATATAAATCCACCGAACGCGGCTCCCCAACAACCGCAACGATCTCCGAGGTGAGCCCCACGCTCACAGCGTTTGGCGTCTCCGACTTCTCGGCGACGGCTACAAGGAGGTCTGGAGCCGCCCAGGTGCGCGGTTCGCATCCGGTCACCTCTAGCCGATCCCACTTCAGCTTCTTGCCGCGGCACTTCACGAAGGAACGCAGGTAGCCGACATCGGCAGGGTCGATGCGGACGTCCCCACGCATCAGGAGAGTGCCGTCACCACCGGCGGCCAACGAGATGCCACGGTACTGTCTGTGATCGCGCATGGTCAGGTTGACTCGGCCATCCCCGACAGCGTCCAGGATTTGATCGGCGACTTCCGAATCCGACTCGGGCATGGCCAACAACTCGGGCGCGATCCAGTGGCGAGCGCACCCGGTGAGCAGCGTCACCAACGCGGCGAAGAGTGCGTAGCGAAGAGCAGTCACGGCTCCCCCGGACTGGGACGCTTGAAGACCCCCGGCACGCAGGCATCACGCCGAAGCAGCGGAAGGATCTTCAAGGCTGTTCCCCTTGTCACAGTGAGCATAACATGGGGCTGAAGGACCATTTCGTCTGCTACAGGTCGGTCGGCCCCGCTGGCCCACAGCCGGCTGGAGCAGCGCCCCGAGGCTCAGTTGGACGACCTCCTCACCCACTTCCCCGACCTCGCGAACCCCATCGCGCGCGGGTGGCTGGCATTGCGGGCGGAGCGATGGAGGCTGGAGGCGGGTGCTCTTGAGCCACGAGGCGCGGCGGTGGCGCCCCGGGGAGTTCGGGAGGAGTAGAGCGTCCGAGGCTCGAACAGGGGCACA
>JAFDJI010000756.1 GCA_019307545.1 Deltaproteobacteria bacterium
TACTTCGTCCACATCCTCGGGGAGTTCACCCAGCGCCGCGGCCGGGGTGACGACATCGAGACGGCGCTCAAGCACACCTTGAAGAAGACCGGGCGGGGCGTGCTCACCGGCGGCCTCACCACCGCGATCGCGTTCCTGGCCCTGGCGCTCACCACCTTCAAGGGCTTCACGGACTTCGGTGTAAGCGCCGGCATCGGCGTGCTGTGCACCCTGCTCACCAGCTTCCTGGTGCTACCTGCCGCCCTCGTCATCATCCACCGGTTCAAGGATCGCCGGGCCGCAAAGAAGGGCGTGAAGACCGAGCCCAAGAAGGTGATTCAGTTCCGCTTCCTCGCGCTCATCGGTACGGCCTCCTACAACTACTGGCCGGTCACCCTCACCATCGTCGCTGCCCTCACCGCCTTCCTGGGGTACCAGGCGACAAATATTGGTGTGGCGACGAACATGTTCGACGTCGAGGCCGAGAACCTCGCCTCGATCGAGCTCAACGACGTGCTCGAGGAGCGCTTCTACCTGCACCCCGACTCGCTCGTCGTCTCCGCGGACAGCCTCGAGGAGTCCTGGACGCTGACCGATGGGCTCGACGACCTGTCCACGATCAACATGGTCGACTCGATCTCCTACGTACTGCCGCCTCCGGACGAGCAGGTAGAGCGGGCTGAGCGGGTCGAGGAGCTCAGGGGCCGCATCGAGTGGTGGGACGCGGCCCCACCGTTCACCGTGTCCGAGGAAGAGGCAGAGGAGACCGGCGAGACCTCGGCCCAGCGCGTCGATGCCTTCCTCAAGGCGCTGTACCAGATGGACTGCAACATCATCACCATCAAGAAGAGCGCGTATATGGCCGGCCAGGACCGGCTGTACAAGAAGGCCGACGCGCTCGTGAAAGAGGGCGAGAGCTGTGTCGCGCGCGTGCCCGGTCAGCCTCGACCCGAGGGTGGCTGGCCCCGCATCGCCGCCTCCGAGGACATGAAGGCGATCGCCGCCTTCGCCGAGACCCATCCCGATGAGATGGCCGCACTCCTCGACGAGTTCCAGGCCGTCTTCCAGCCGGAGATGAAGAGCATCTACACGCGCATGGCCAACCCCGAGCCCATCACGCTCGAGAGCCTGCCGCAGACGATCCGTGATCGCTACCAGTCCAACGACGGCACCCAGTTCCTGGTCACCGCCTACCCCTCCGGTGACGTGTGGGAGAAGGATTTCCAGGAACGCATCTTTGCCGAGGCCGCGACCGTCAGCGACCGCGTGACCGGCATGCCGCCGCTGTTCGTCGCCACCATCGAGCGGGGCGCCGAGGAGGGCAAGAACGCCACGCTGTATGCGCTCATCGCCATCACCCTCCTGCTGCTCGCGGACTTCTGGTGGCTGAGTGGAGGCAAGGCCGGCCCCGGCATTGCTGCCAGCCTGCTGGCGCTCGTCCCGCTCGTCATCGGCACCATCTGGACCGTCGGCTGCATGACGCTTCTCGGCATCGACATCAACGTGGCCAACATCATCGCCATCCCACTCATCCTGGGCATCGGCATCGACAACGGCGTGCACGTGATCCACCGCTACCGGCTCGAGGGCGAGGGCCAGATCGAGACCGTCCTGAACACTGTGGGGCGATCCATCATGCTCACCTCGCTCACCACCATCGCCGCCTTCGGCACGTTCGCCTTCGGCCTGTACCGCGGGCTGGCCACGATGGGAGTCATCCTCGGGCTGGGCATCGCGATCTGCTTCGTCCTCGCGGCCTTCCTGCTGCCGGCCCTGTTCAGGCCGCTGGAGAAGCTGGGGGTGAAGCTGTGATCCTGCTCCTGCTGAGCGCGCTTGCCTGGGCTGGGGACTTCGCGACCCAGGCCGACAGCCATCTGCGCTGGAAGGGGTACGTGGAGAACCAGATGGGGGTCATGGTGCTGCCCCACCGGCCGGCCGGTGACGTGTGGACGGACCTGCCGTTCTTCGACACCAACAAGGTGAGGCTCGACCTGAGGGCGAAGCCCCTGCCGGGGTTCACCGCGAACGTCAACGCCATCGCGAGGCTGTACCACGGCACCACCACCTTTCATCTCAACCAGATGCTCCCCGAGAAGTTCCACGAGGATCTCGCGCTGATCGCCACCGTGGCACCCGAATACACGACCTACACCTTCGAGAACGACTTCACCCTGAACGACGTCTACCTGACCGCCCAGGAGGGCCGGTTCCGCCTCCGCGTGGGCAAGCAGCCCATCCGCTTCGGCTCGGGCTACGTCTGGAACCCCACCGACCCCTTCACCGTCATCGACATGTTGGATCCGACCTACGAAAAGGTCGGCGTCAACGCGGTCAGGGCGCAGGTGTACCTCCCCTCCGAGGGGCTCCTGGAGGCCTACGTCCTGCCCGGCGAGAACCTGGCCGAGGTGACCCTGGAGGATACGGGCGTCGCGCTCCGAGGGCGGGTCGCGGTGGGTCAGTGGGTCTTCGCCGCCACCTATGCCGGGTTCCAGGACACCGCGGGCATCGACCAGATGACCATGTCCATGGTCGAGACGAGGCGCCACCTCGCGGGGGCCGAGGTGACCGGTGAGTTGGCCGGGGTGGGGCTGTGGGCCGAAGGGGCCTACAACCGGATGACCACCCCCAACGGCGGATGGGATGACCTCTTGATGTTGGGCGAGGAGGAG
>JAFDJI010000757.1 GCA_019307545.1 Deltaproteobacteria bacterium
AGGGGGCACGGGGCGCTGTACTGCAACGATGAGGGCTTTGAGCGGGAGGCTGTGGAGGCGGGGCGCAAGAGCGGCAACACCGTGCATGCCCTGCCCTACGCGCCCGAGCTGTACCGGCGGGAGTTCATCTCCCAGGTCGCCGACATGCGCAACTCGGTGAAGGACCGGAACAACGCCCAGTCCAGCTGCGCGGGCCAGTTCATCGCCAACCACATCGAGAACTTCGAGGGACGGTGGCTCCACGTGGACATGGCCGGACCGGTTTGGGCGGGGGGGCGCGCGACCGGCTTCGGCGTGCCGCTGCTGCTCACCCTGGCTGGCGTCGGAGCGCCATGAAGTCCCTCCTTGAGCTGAACATCAACGGAGAGGACGTCGAGGTTGCGGTCCCCCATCACTGGACCCTGCTGGAGGTCCTCCGCTACCGGCTCGGGCTCACGGGCACCAAGCAGGGGTGCGACAAGGGTGACTGCGGGGCGTGCACGGTGCTCGTGGACGACGAGCCGGTGCTCTCCTGTTGCACCCTTGCGGTCACCCAGGTTGGCAGGCGCATCGAGACCATCGAGGGCCTCGGGGACGACAACGGCCCCAGCCCCCTGCAGAGGGCCTTCGACGTGAGTGGGGCCCTGCAGTGCGGGTTCTGCCAGCCCGGCATGATCATGAGCGCCGCCGCCTTGCTCCACAGGGAGCCCGAACCCTCACCCGAAGCGATCCGGCAGGCGCTCTCCGGCAACCTGTGCCGATGCACCGGGTACACCAAGATCTTCGAGGCGGTGCACTGCGCGGCGCGGGGGCTCGAGCAGCGGGTCCCCATGGTCTTCGGCGCCGAGCGTCCGGACAGCCCGTACCAGGTCATCGGTCGCCGGGCCCGCAAGACCAACGCCATCGGCAAGGCGACCGGCGCGGTGCAGTACACCGACGACCTGGTGTTGCCGCGCATGGCGCATGGGAAGGTCCTCCGCTCGCCCCACCCCCACGCGCGCATCCGGTCCATCGACGTCTCCGGGGCCCTGGCCCTCGACGGGGTGTACGTGGCGGTCACTGGCGTGGAACTACCGATCCCCTACTGCGTCATCCCCTGGACGCCGGACGAGACCGCGCTGGCGGTGGACAAGGTGCGGTTCGTGGGAGAGCCGGTGGCCGCGGTAGCGGCACGGGACGAGGAGACCGCGATCGAAGCGCTGGGTGCCATCCGGGTGGACTACGAGGTCCTCGAGCCGGTGCTCGAACCAGAGGAGGCCAGCGCATCACACGCCCCCCTGGTGCACGAGGTGGACTGGAAGGGTCGCCCCCGCACCAGCAACGTGTGCAAGGAGGTGAAGCTGTCCTTCGGCGAGGTGGACGAGGCCTTCGGTTGCGCGGAGGCTGTGGTGGAGGGGCACTGGTCCTACGCGGGCTCCACCCACGCCGCCATCGAGCCGCACTGCGCCCTCGCCGACTGGGACCCCGATGGGAACCTCACCTTGTGGAGCGCCACCCAGGTCTCCCACTACCTCCACCGGGCCCTGTCCCAGGTGCTGGAGCTGCCGGCCCAGAAGATCCGGGTCATCCAGCCCGCGCTGGGCGGCGCCTTCGGGGGGAAGTCCGAACCCTTTGCCCTGGAGTTCTGCGCCGCCGTGCTGGCCAAGAAGGCCCACCGACCGGTGAAGATCCTCTACACCCGCGAGGAGGTGTTCTACGCACATCGGGGACGGCACCCGATGGCGTTCGACTTCCGGATTGCGGCGGATGCCGAGGGCCACATCACCGCGGTGGACAACGACATCGTGCTGGACGGCGGGGCCTACCACTCCTTCGGGCTCATCACGACCTACTACGCCGGCCAATTGCTGTGCGGGCCGCTCCGCTTCGGCAGCTACCGCTACCGGGCGCGCCGGGTGTACACCAACAAGCCCTGCTGCGGCCCCAAGCGGGGCCACGGGTCGGTGCAGCCGCGCTTTCCCCTGGAGACCGCCGTCGACGAGCTTGCCGAGAAGCTCGGGATCGATCCCATCGAGATCCGGCGGCGGAACGCCATGAAGGATGGCGAGACCACCATCGCGGGGCAGTACGTCCCCAGCTGCGGGATCCTCCAGTGCCTGGACGCGGTGGAGAAGGCCAGCGGGTGGCGGGAGCGGTACCATGCCCTGCCCGACGGCCATGGCCTCGGGGTGGCCACCAGCCAGTACATCAGCGGGACCGCCTACCCCATCTACCCCAACGACCTGCCCCAGTCCTCGGTGCAACTCCAGGCCGATCGGTCCGGGAAGATCACCGTGTTCGCGGGGACCAACGACATCGGCCAGGGGTCGGACGCCATGCTCGCCACCATCGTGGCGGAGGAGACCGGGGTACCGCTGGACGACATCCGGGTGGTGAGCGCGGACACCGATTTGACCCCGGTGGATTTGGGGGCCTACTCCTCGCGGCTCACCCTGATGGCGGGGACGGCCGCCCAGCAGGCGGCCCGGCGCCTGCGGGAGAAGATGGTCGCCGCGGTGGCTGCGCAGTGGGAGGTGGCCCCGGAGCGGATCTCGGTGCTGCCCGGGAGGTACGTCGACCGGGAGGAGCCGCGCCACGTCCTCGGGGTGGTCGAAGTGCTCCACCTGGCAGAGACGGAGCACGGGTTGCTGGGCACCACCGGGGACTTTCGCACCATCCCCCTGGGTGGG
>JAFDJI010000151.1 GCA_019307545.1 Deltaproteobacteria bacterium
CGAGCCGGACTCCGACAAAGCGGAGACGGTGGTCCTGTCCACGGAGGCTGGCGACATCGTGGTCACGCCCGTCTACCACGGCACCGCCATCGTCTCCTTCGGTGAGGTGGTGATCTGGGTGGATCCCTGGTCCAAAGGCTCCCTGGAGGGTCGTCCGCGCGCCGACGTCGTGCTGATCACCGACATCCACTCCGATCACCTCGACCCTGCTGCCCTCGCCTTGGTTTCCAAGGACGGGACGAAGGTCGTCACGCCGAAGGTCGTCGCGGACGCGCTGGAACGCAAGGTCGAACACGTCCTGGCCAATGGCGAGCAGGTCGTGCTCGGGGAGGTGACCATCCAGGCCATCCCGATGTACAACAAGGTCCGCGGCCCCGAGGAGGGCGTCGTGTACCACGAAAAGGGGCGGGGCAACGGTTATTTGCTCACGATGGGCGGCAAGCGCGTCTACTTCGCCGGTGATGCCTTTGTGCCGATGAACCTGCCCTACACCATGCCGCCGAGCGAGGCGGCCGAGTGCGTCAAGGCGTTCAGGCCCGCGGTGGTCGTGCCCTACCATTACGCAGGCAGCGACCTGGCGGAGTTCAGCGCGGCCCTCGAGGGCGTCGAGGGTGTCACCGTCCGTATCGTCGAGTTCTATGAGGGCGGGCTGCCCTTCTGATGGACGACCGGGTGAAGCTCGGGCTCATTGCAGTGCTCGTGGTCGTGCTCGCGTTGCAGACCTGGGCCATCGTGAGCCTGCGCGGTGATCTCACGGAAATGCGGGAGACGGTGCAGGCGATCCAGAGCGCCGAGGAGATGCCGGTCCCTGCTCCGATGCCAGGTTCTGACAGGATCGGAGCCGAGCCGGGCGCATCGTTCGGATCCGGCGCGGCCCGGCCCGACGCGTTCACTCCAGCCGCGGGTCCAGAGCCGGGGGCGTTGCCAGGGGCGTTGCCGGACGAACAGGTGCTGGACGAGGCCGTGGGTCGGGCCCTGCAACGGGTGGAGTTGGCGCGTCTCGATCAGTTGGGCGAGCGCTGGACCCGAGCGGCGTCCGACCACCTTCAGGTCGTGTTGGAGGACATGGTTGCCGAAGGCAGGTTGCGCGACGAGGTAAACCAGGACGCCCACGACCTTCTGCTCGGCGAGATGTACGAGGTGTGGGATCTCAAGGCCGACGTGCGGCGCGGTGCGATCGACGAGGCGGATGCGACGGCAGAGTACGAGGAGATCCACGCAGCCTACGTCGCCGCACTGACCGAGCTCGTCGGCGAGGAGACCGCAACCGAGCTGTTCGAGCATGCCCGCCGTGCCGGAAAGGGCGAGTAGCTCGAACGCGACGCGTGCCGTTCGTCAGGGCTCGGGGAGCACCTTGATCTCGCCCATGACCACCCATCCGGTGACGCGGATCCAGCTCTCCTCGCCGGTCGGGGGCTCCGCGGGGCCGTAGTAGGTCGGGAAGGCACCCATGAAACCCCAGCCTTCGACCTCCACGTAAAGGTCGGGCGGGATGATCACTTTCACCGCGCCCATCACGCAGCGGCAGCGGATCACCGAGCATCCGGGTCCGAGCTTCGCTTTGCGGAGGTCGAGGGTCGTTTCGCCCATGACGTTCACCACGTTCAACTCGGCGGGGACCCGCCACAAGCCCGTGCGCTCGCCGGGGCCCATCACGGTCACCATCCGCTGGGACTCGGTGTGCCCCTTGGGCACGAGTACAGCGGGTGCGTCGGCGACCACCAGCTCTTGCGGGGGGGAAGGGAGGTCCAGGAGGAGCTTCTCCAGTTCCCCCGGGCGCTCCGCGCGGGTCGCCAGCTTGCTGCGGCGCTCGAACTCGGCGACATCGATGTGGCTGGAGACGAAATGCGCCTTGAGAGCGTCCACCGTCTTCGCCCGCGCCCCGGACAGCTCTGGAGATACCACCAGGGCCGGCGGAGGCGTCACCTCGCGAACGGGCACACCCTCGGGTGGGGGTGCGGGACGGTGCCGTTCCCACCACTCCGCGGCGTTCTCTTCGTCCCAGGGTCGCTCGATCGGGCATCCAGCGAGCCGCTTCGCGACCGCCTTCATGGTCTGCGGGCGCTTCGCCGGGTCCTTCTCGAGACAATCGAGGACCAGTTGCTCCAAAGCCTCGGGGATGGGCAGCTCGGTCCGGTGCGATGGCGGCTCGGGCGTCCTCTCCAGGTGACCCACCACGATCTCGTACGGGGTGGCGCCCTCGAAGACGAGCCGCCCGCAGAGAAGCCAGTACGCGACGCAGCCCAGTGAGTAGATGTCGGTGCGTTCATCCACCTGGCCGGAGACGATCTCCGGCGCGAGGAAGGCCGGTGAGCCGGGGGCCATCCCTTCGGTGGTGAGCTGGGAGGCTTCGGCCACGTTGCCGGGCACCGGCTTCACCAGGCCGAAGTCCAGCACCTTCACGAAGTCGTGTTTCAAGCCGAGCTTGCACAGGTAGGCGTTGGCGGGCTTCACGTCCCGGTGGATCAGGCCCTGGTGGTGGGCCTCTTCGAGGGACTCGCAGACCTGTCGGACCAGGTGGATCGCTCGGTTCGCCCCGACCGGGCCGTACTCGTCCACCAATTGCCGGAAGTTCAGCCCCTGGAGAAGCTCCATCGCGTAGTAGAAGGTGCCGTCCTCGGTGACCCCGTAGTCGAAGAGCTGGATGGTGTGCGGGGACTCGAGCTTGGAGGTTGCCTTCGCTTCCCGCTCGAACCGCCGCAGCAGGGTCTGGACGTGGGCGGCGCCGGTGACGCCGAACGCGTCGGGTCGAACGAGCTTGATTGCCACCCGGCGATCGAGCATCTGGTGGCGGGCGCGCCACACCTCGCCCATTCCCCCGCGGCCGAGCAGGTCCATCAACTCGTAGTTCCCGAACACCTGCGCCGTCGCCATCGCGTGCCTCACCGCTCCGTGCGGCCCTGAGCGTAATCCGATTCGATACCGGTCAGATCGATGTGTTTCCAGGCGCCGCTCTGGAAGCGCCACACCAGGAGCACGGCGAGGGCCACCACCACCGGCCAGGCGAGGTGCAATAGGGCCCGGAACCCGTAATCGTCGGTGGAGTTGTTCATGTTTCGAGGCTCGTATCACGAGGCGCCGCCTGCGCTGGGGGCCTTGACAACGCGACCCATTGTGGCTACCCGCGCCGGCCGCGGCTCCACTGCGGGCGACAGGAAAGGAAGAATGCAACACCCTGGAATATCGTGCGGAATGTTGGTCCTCGCGTCGGCGCTCCTCGCTACCCCGGCAGCGGCCCAGTTCGACTGGGGTAGCGACTGCGACAGTGGCAGCGGCCATTTCGCGCAGTTCATCGATCACCATGATGTCACTGTCATCGGCGAGATCCCGGTCGACAAGCGCAACGTGCGCATCGACCTCGTCAGCCCCGAGGACGTGGATATCCAGCTGTTCGACAAAGCTACGGGTACCGCGATCATCGCTTGGCCCTACGGCCTGTTGAGTGGTCCCACCGCCGAAGTGGTGGACCATGAAGGCGTTGCCTATCGGTACAGCGGCTACAACGGGGTGGACGGGGAGTTTGGCCATGAGTACGTCGAGATCCTCGGCGACACCAATCGGGTGCTCGTGATCAAGGCATTCGGGTACGCCGCAGGGCAGGCGGACGTCACCTACGTTTGGGAGGCCGTGCCCACCTGCAACGAACGGGGTCAGGGCGTGTTCTCCCAGTTCGTCGCATACGGCGACACGGTCACCGTGGGCGACATTCCGCTGGGCAAGACCAACGTCGTGGTCGAACTCGACGCCGGGTACGGCAACGACATCGACATCCAGCTCGTCGACGCCGAAACCGGCGATCCGATCGTGGCGTGGCCCAACGGTGTTCTCAATGGACCTGGCGAAGAAGAGGTGCGTTACCGCGATATGACCGTTGGCTACAGTGGCTACAACGGCATCGACGGCAACTGGGGGCACGAGAGCATCGAGGTCACTGGCACCACCACCACGGTGCTCACTGTGAAGGCCTACGGCTACATGTCCGGGTACGCCGACGTCTCCTATGAGTGGGGTGTGGGCACGGGTCTACCCTGTGGCGGCACGACCTACCCACCCCTGCCCAACTGTGGCGAGGGCCTCTACTGCAAGGGCGAGCAGCTCTCGCCCAACATTCCGGGCGAGTGTCACACCGCCAGCTGGTGCTTCAATGACGCGCTCGCCGCCGTGCACTGCGCTGGGCTGGACCAGCCCCGCACCCCGGGCAACTGGGTCTGCGAGCAGTTCGAGTGCGTGTACCAGGAGCAGAACGAGTGCGAGGTCAGCGGCGGCTACTGCGTGCACTTCCTCGACACCTGTGCCGACGGCTACAAGAGCGCCGGGCCCATGGGCTGCCCGGGGGGGCGCTCGGCCAACTGCTGCCTTCCGTGACGGGTCGGCGAGGAGCCCCCGACATGACGCGTACCTGGGAAGAGGACCTCGGCGAGACCATCACGATCGAGGGGGTGGTCCTCCGGGAGAAGGTCGGCGCCGTGTTGAACACCGAGCGTGGTGACATCTACCTCGACGGTGACGACAGGTGGGCCGACGAGGTGTCAGGGGAGCGGGTGCGGGTCACTGGCACGGTGATCTCTCGCCACGACCTGCCCGTCTTCGAGTACCAGGATGGCGATCCGATTCGAGCGGGAATGCCGGTGCCCGAGGGGGCCGATGTCGAGTCGGCGCGGCAGCGGTACTTGCTGTCGGACGTCAGGTGGGAGCGGGTCGAGACGGAGTAGGGGCGTCAAGTGGAGGTTGCGAACAGCTTGCGCATCCGCTGGTAGACCGGCGAGACGTTGGAGTCCCCGCCGTTGGCGACCAGGGTGTGGCCGTTGACTGCGACCGCCAGCGGGCTGGCCATGACCAGGAACAGCCAGGCGATTTCGCGGGGGTGGAAGAGCCGGCCGAGGTTGGCGGCCTCGATGCCCATCGCGCGGACCTGGTCGGCCATCGGGTAGCGCTTCAGCCCCGGGGTGTCGGTCGCGCCGGGCGCGATGACGCAGCAGGTGATGCCGAGTGGCGCCCACTCGACCGACAGGGCGCGGTGCAGCGAGCTCAGGCCGTTGCGGGCCGCGCCCATGGCGGGCATGCCCGGGTAGCCCTGGTCGACGTCGGCGGTGATGGTCAGGATGCGGCCGCCCTGGTCGCGCATCGACTGCTCGAACACCTCGTGGATCACGTTCCACGTGCCGATGAGGATACGATCGACCGTCTTGCGGAAGATCTCGGTGCCAAGCATCGCCGCCGGGACGGGCTCCTGACCTCCTGCGATGTTCATCAGCACGTCGATCTGGCCGAGATGCCCGATCGCCCTTCGGACCATCTCCCGCACTGACACCATGGTTTCGGTCTTGTCGGCGGGGAGATCGGAATCGAGGCGGTTGCGCACGTCTACCCGGCCGATCAGCGTCACCCGGTCGGACAGGTCGAGCGCCGGATCGCCGCCCTCCGCGGCCAGGCCCGCGAAGGCCTCGCGGATGTGCGCATCGTCGAACCGGTCCGTCATGGCGACCCGGGCGCCGACATCGAGCAGCATCCGCGCGGTCCACACCGAGATCAGGCTGGTCGCGCCCGTGATCAGCACTGCCTTGTCGCGTAGCTCGAACAGGTCGTGATCCGCCAAGGTGGGCGTTCCTCCCTTCCGGTCAGCGCGGGAGCCTACCACGTGCGCGGCCGGTGCCGGCCGGCTGGGATGGCCGCTGCGGCGCCCATTCGATGTCGCCGTGTGGGTGCTCCGAGAACCGTGTCTTCGTCCCGGCTCTGCGCATCAACACCGCTCGAGGAGAAACGTGCTGTAGTCCTCGAGGACCCGATTCCAGCGGACCGCGCATCCCTGCCGCTCGTAGAGGCGACGGATCTCGAATTCGTCCTCGAGGGGGATCCCGGACAGGAGCAGCACGCCGCCCGGGCGCGTCCGCGCGACCAGGTTTGCTGCTTCCGCACGCAGGACGTCCGCGTAGATGTTCGCGAGGACCACGTCGAACGAAGCCTCGCCGACCGCCTCCAGGGTATCCAAGCTGTGTTCGACACTATCGGAGAGCCCATTGAGCACACAGTTCTCGCGGGCGGTTTCGACCGCGCGTGGGTCGTTGTCCAGGCAGAGGGCTCGCCGCGCGCCGAGCTTCATCGCCGCGATGGCCAGGATGCCGGTGCCGCTCCCGAAGTCGAGGACGCTCGCACCCGACAACTCCTTCAGCTGCTCCAGCGCTTCGAGGCAGCTCCTCGTCGTCTCGTGCTCTCCCGAGCCGAAGGCCCCCCGCACGAGCACGATCTCGACCCGCCCTTCGTCCGGGGTCACGACCTCGGGGGGACGCAGGAGCAGGTTCCGTCCGATGCGCAGTGGAGGGAAGTCGTGGAGGGGGTCTGAGTCGGCCACGAGACCTCCGGGACCAGGATAGTGCCGCGAGACGCCTCGTGTCCCCGGTCGTCCGAATGAGAAGACTGCCGACACTTTGTAACCAAACCCCCAGCGCTGCCCGTCATCTCCTCATCGACAAAGTGAAGCACAGGAGAAAAAAGCATGACGACGACGCAGGAAGCCATCGCAGCGTTCGAACATGTCCTTCCGCGACACGAGATCGAGGTCGCCCCGGAGCAGGCCCTACCCGAGGCCGCAGACGAGGTCTTGGAGATGGTCCGGGATGCCTACGCACCCATGTCCCTGTTCGCGAGCACCGCTTCGGAGAAGGGAGAAGAGCTGTTCTTCCGGTTCCTGTTCGGCGTGGCCGCGTTGTGGGTGGCCTACGCAGTGATGCACTAGCTGTCGCCGGTGTTCACGCCCTGGTAGGCGGGAGCTAGCTACCAGGCGGCCACAACTCTGGGGGTGAGGGCTCACCCAGGCACTTGTGGCCGCGAGGCGGCCACAACCCTGGGGGTGAGGGCTCACCCAGGCACTTCTGGCCGCGAGGCGGCCACAACCCTGGGGGTGAGGGCTCACCCAGGCACTTGTGGCCGCCAGGCGCCCAGCACGGCTGGGGTCGAGGTTAGCGCTCCTTTCGGATGATTCCGAGGATCCGCGGCTCCTCCCCACCCTTGTAGTGGACCTGCATCACCGGCTTGAACTCGGACCCTCGGCGGATGCGCAGCCGGTCCACCGTGTAGGCCTCATCCTCCGGAATCGGCAGGCATACCGAGCCGTCCTCGGCCACCCGGAACTGCTCCACGCCGCGGTCGCGCATCTCGAAGCGGCGGTCCTCATCCGGGCGGTACTTCGGCGGGAGACGCTCCACGACACCGTCGGTGGCCAGGCCGTAGAACACCCCGAGGTCCACCCCGCACAGGCCTTCATCGGTCATCCGCAGGGCATCGAGCGGGGTGACGGCCTCCATCCAGGCGTGGCCGATCTTCTCCCGTCGCCCCATGAGCGCGTCCACCAGCCAGACCTCCGCGTCAGGGTTGGTGATCTGCCCCTCGTGGACGATGGCCTCGACCATGGGTCGGTCGAAGCGCATCACCAGCTTCGCACCCCAGTACAGGTCGGCGGCGTCGACCTCGTGGAATGGTGGGTACGGGTAGGCCTCGCGCCACAGCTCCGGCTCGAAGGCCTCGGCGCCGAACGCGCCTACCACGGGCCATGGGGTCATCACCTGGTTCTCCCAGGGCCGATTCCACAGGCCGAAGGAGACCAGCGCGCGGGTCTGCATCTCGAAATCGAAGACGAACTCCCAGCCGTCCTCCAACCGGGATTTCTCGGCTTGGTGGGCCCCGAGGGCTTCCCCGAAATCGAGCAGGTAGTGGCGCAGGAAGTGTCGACCGTCCTCCTCCACGTACATGCTGAGGGTGTTGTCGTCCTTCATGTCAGTGTGGCCGAGCCACGCCGCGAACACCTTCAGGCCGCGCAGCTCGCGACGGTGCTGGTGGGGGACCAGGTCGTTGGCATCGTCTCGCCGTTTCCCCTCGGCGAGGAAGCCCCCCATGGGCCTCCCGTCGAGGAACAGGCTCGCCGAGGCGCGGTAGCTTCCGTCCGACATGTGGGGGGCTTCGGCGAGGATCTCGTCCAGGGCCTCCTCGGACAGGGGCACCTTGCGC
>JAFDJI010000758.1 GCA_019307545.1 Deltaproteobacteria bacterium
TCGCGATGGGGGTGGGGCTGCATCCCCGCACCAGCGACTACCCGATCTGGGCCGGGGAGGGCTTCGCGGAGTACATCACCGCGCTCCGGCACCTGTATGGCGACTGGATTGCCTTCGGAGAGCGAGGCGCGGTGGTACACGAACTGTCCCTCGCGCGGCAAGACCAGGTGGACCTGGAAGGGCTGCGGTTGGTGACCCGTCCCGCAGTCCACTCTGCGGGGGCACTCCACCTGCGCTTCGAGGCGGAGGGTGCCGCGATCGTGTTCTCCGGCGACACCGGTCCCTCCGAACAACTCGCGCAGCTGGCGAGCGGAGCCGACCTGCTGGTGTGCGAATGCGCATTCCCCGACGAAGCCCCGGAGGAGGGCCACCTCACTCCCTCGGCGGTCGCAACCATCGTGGACGCGGCCAAACCACGCGAGGTCTGGCTCACCCACCTGTACCCGATGGTGGATCCCGCACTGGCAGTGGCCACGGTGGCCAAGACCGGCGTCCCGGTGCGCCGTGCCGCGGACCTGGACCGCTGGCCATAACGGAAGGGGATGGCGCCTGCTCTCGCGGGCCCCTCCCCTGGTACCGCCAGCAGCCCCATCCCCACCCATGGCGATGCGAAGCCGGGATCCGTCATCCGCCCCATCCCCGTCCACGAGGATGTGACGCAGGGCCCGGTCGAGGCACGAGCCCGGCGTCACTCCCACTCGATGGTTGCCGGCGGCTTCGACGAAATGTCGTACGCCACCCTATTGATGCCGGGCACTTCGTTGATGATCCGGGAGCTCATCCGACCGAGCAACTCGTACGGCAGATGCACCCACTCCGCGGTCATCCCATCGGTCGAGTGCACCGCCCGGACCACGCACGCCTCCTCATAAGTACGCTCATCACCCATCACCCCGACCGAACGCACTGGCAGCAGCACCGCAAACGCCTGCCAGGTGCGCCGCAGCCACCCCGCGCGTTCCACCTCCTGCCGCACGATGGCATCGGCCTGCCGCAGTGCGTCCAACCGATCCCGACGCACCTCCCCGAGGCAGCGCACCGCCAACCCCGGACCCGGGAAGGGCTGACGCCAGATCCGCTGTGCCGAAAGCTCGAGTGCCTCGCCCACCTCCCGCACCTCGTCCTTGAACAGCTCCCGAAGCGGCTCGATGAGCTCGAGTTCCATGTCCTCGGGCAATCCGCCCACGTTGTGGTGCGACTTGATGGTCGCGGATGGCCCCCGGACCGACACCGACTCGATGACGTCCGGGTAGAGCGTGCCCTGGGCCAGGTACCGAGCACCCGGAATGCCGCGCGCGTGCTCCTCGAACACCCGGATGAACTCCTCTCCGATGATCTTGCGCTTGTGCTCAGGGGCCTCCACGCCGCTCAGCCGATTCAAGAACCGGTCCGCTGCGGGCACGATGGTGAGGTTGAACTCCGCAAACTCCTCCCGGACCCCCTCCACCTCACCCTCGCGACAGACCCCGTTGTCCACGAAGATGCAATGGAGCTGCTCTCCGATGGCCTGGTGCAGGAGTGCTGCGACGACCGACGAGTCCACCCCGCCGGACAGGGCACAGATCACCTTCGCATCGCCCACCCGTCTCCGAATGGCCAACACCTGCTCCTCGACGAACACCCCTGGCGTCCAGTCGCCCTGGGCGCTGCACACGTCCTCGAGGAAGCGCTCCAGAAGGAGTGCTCCCTTGCGGGTATGGGTGACCTCGGGGTGGAACTGGAGCCCGAACGTGCGGCCGTCCTCGGATGCGATGGCCGCGATGACCCCGTCGGCGGAACGTGCCGCCACCCGAAAGCCCTCCGGCGGGCGCTCCACGTGATCTCCGTGACTCATCCAAACCTGGTGGGGCTCCATGGGGTCGAAATCGGCGAACAGCGCCACGGGCTCGCCCACGATCTCAACGTCTGCTCGGCCATACTCCCGGGAACGCCCCCGCCCCAACATCCCGCCACGGAGGTGGGCCAAGAGCTGCATCCCGTAGCAGATCCCGAGCACCGGCACCCCGGACTCCAGCCAGCGCGCGTCGAAGGGAGGAGCATCGTCGCCGAGTACCGACGCCGGACCACCAGAGAACACCAACCCGATCAGCTCCTCCGGGAAAGCCTCCGGGGCCGGGTCGGTGCAGGGACGGATCTCGCAGTACACCCGGTGCTCTCGGATCCGGCGGGCGATGAGCTGGGTGTACTGGGAACCGAAGTCGAGGATCCAGACGGTCTGGTGCCGCACTACTGGGTCCGAAGCAGAGCCTGCGAGAGGGCGCCGCCGGTGAGCGCATCGATGTTGGCGGTGAGCTCCATGAGCCGCAAGTGTTCCTTGGCCAGCGAGTGCATGTCGCTGGGGGGCTTGAGGAGCAGCTCCACCTGCACCCGACGCCGTTCGAAGTACAGCCGCGTGATCTCGGTGAGTACCTTGTCGCGCAGCTTCACGATGTCCTGGGACTCGTTGATGATGCGGATCCGCTCCGAGGACATCACCAGCTTGTCCAGGTCCCAGGTGCCTCGCACCGTGAAGTACTGGTCCTGGTCCTTCCCGGCGTCGTCCAGGAGGCTGAACACCTGGTCGGACGGATCATCGATGAACCCGTCGATCGGGTAGTACACGAAGTCCTGGTCCCAGCCGTCCCGGAGCCGATACTCCAAGCGCAGC
>JAFDJI010000152.1 GCA_019307545.1 Deltaproteobacteria bacterium
GGCGACGTGGACGCCTGCATCGTGGGCTCGGATTCGGGCAACCCCGAGACGTTGCAGTACCAGAACACCTCTGGGGGTCAGGAGACGCTGTACCTGGTGCTCGACAGCTGGAGCAGCTGGGGCGGCCCGGACGCAGGGATCCTCGTCGTGGAGATCTACGAATAGCCGTGCTGGTCCATCGGTGGGGTTCTCCGCCGCTGTGACTGCGGAGCGCCCGCCGGATACCAGACTGCACGCCTCCCACGACGCCCCCGGAGCGCCCCAAGGACCAGGAGATGACCTATGGGCCTGTTCGACCGACTCGCCAACCTCGCTCGCGGCAAGGCGAAGGTGTGGAAGCGCCAGCGGCGGGGCGAGGAAGCCCCGGACGCCGCGGTGGAGGAGGAATTGGAGGAGACCGCCCGCAAGGTCACGCCTCCGACGACGGACCCTTCGCCCGGGCCGGACGCGGAGACCCCCGCGCCGCCCGAGGAGCCGCCTGTCCCGAAGAAGAAGCGGTTGTAGCGGAGGGAAGACCGGGATGCGACCGCCGGTGGATGCGCACCGGCTTCGTCCAACCGGCTCAGTTTGGAGTTGGCTCCGTTCCGCCGCACTGACCGAGGGTGAAGTCCCCCTGGTCGGACTCCATGCAGAAGTACCTCTGAATCCCATCAGGCGCTGACGCGTAGGCCTTGGCTGCCATGCCGCCTGTCTTGCAGGCTCGCTCGAACAGGATGCCCTCGACGCAGATGCTGGCGACAGGCCCGCTCGCCCTCCTGATGATGGAGCAGGGCGAATCGGAGCAGGACTCCTGGATGTTGAAGTCCGCAATGGACGGCACTCCGCACAACAGGCCCACCCCAACCTCCTGATCCAGGTCCTGCACGACCGGATTCCTCCCATAGACCGTGCCGATGGCGGCGCACAGGGCTTTTGCGTCGTCCCCACGAACCTTGAAGCTCGCAGAAGCGGGCGAACCCTCGATCAGGCTGTCGTCGTCGCAGGTCAGCTCCTTTTGCGTCGTCCCCACGAACCTTGAAGCTCGCAGAAGCGGGCGAACCCTCGATCAGGCTGTCGTCGTCGCAGGTCAGCTCCGCCGTGTTGGTGACGGTAGCAGCGCAGTTGGCCTCAACGCAGCTCACCGTGCCCGTGACCTCGAACTGCGACACGGTTCCGGCGTTGCCGGACGCCTGGACATTCTCGTCGAGGGTGGTCGTGATCAGGTCGATGCACTCCGCGGGAGGGGGTTCCGAGGGAGTGGGAGCGGCGCTGATCTCCACAACAGCAGCCGTTTGGCCAGCGACCTGGGCGCCAACGTCGGTGAGCCGCACCTCCTGGCACGACGTGTCGCACTCGGGGAGATCGAACTGGAGGCGAAGTTGGGTCGATCGGACGTACGCCTCGTCGACGCCGTCGCAGTCCACATCGACAGAACAGGTGCCGCCCCGCTTGCCGCCGGCATCGAAGGTGGCGATGAGGTCGATGCGGAGGTGGTCGTCCTCGAGATCGAGGACGTCGAGGTCGAACGCATAGGTGAAGTTCAGCACCACCGCGTCCCCCGTCCAGCCGTCCTCGTCGACGAAGCCGTCGCCGTCGTCATCCGGGTCGTCCTCGTCGAACAGGCAGTCCTGGTCGTTGTCGATGCCGTCCACGGGATCCTCGTCGAAGAACCCATCGCCGTCGTTGTCGATCACCGAGCAGCCACCAGTGATCAGCGACGGGTCCTCTGGAAGCGACGGGTCTTCGTCGCGAAACCCATCCTCATCGTCGTCGAGCGACGGCGGGATCGGCGGACGGTGGGACAGCGCGATCTCGTTCCAGTCCCGATCGAACAGCGCCAGCAGCGCACCGGGGCTCTCGTAGAGGGTGCCGTAGCAGGTCTCCGCGTAGGTGTCGGGGGGCGAGGGCAGACACTGGCTGAAGGTGCAGGGCGTCGCTACACAGGCCCTCGATTCGGTCTCCACGGCGGTCGCCAGCAGGTGCCAACGTGTCCCGCCTCGGCCCGGCCCGGCGTCGGTACCCGGGGCGGTGTGCTGTGCCAGGTTCACCGCGATGCTTGAGAGGAAGGTGCTCTGCTCTCCGGAGTTGGTGACCACGAGCTGACCGTACCCTGTCAGACTCGTCCCCGTGGGCCCCTCGACGACCGTGATGTCGAACAAGAACGCCTCTGCGTCCGGGGCGACGAGGGTGCCCTGTTCGGTGGTCTTTTCCAGGCTCCACGCCGTTTCCGTACGACACTCTGGATCCGCGAAGTCGCTGGGTGCACCGCAGGTGTCCACGTCCAGGCTCGCCGGGCCAAGTCGCCCCTCGGCAGGAGGCGGCTCTGCCCCCGCGGCCCCCTCAAATCCCAAGCCGACCACCAGGATGGCGCTGGCGCCAAACCACGAAAACGCTCGTTTCATGACCAACTCCCCTCGCTTTCGACAACAGCCCCAGCACATCCAAACACTGGACTTCCGTCGCCCCCTTGCGGCGTCGGTCATGGCTGCTGCCCTTTCCCCTGACCGGACTTTGCCGTAACGATCCAACCGCACGGGCAGGCACCGGGTCAACATCAAGAACATGACAATCGGCGGGCGGCCGCCTCACGAACCGATACGCGAAGTACCAGGCCCCCGAAAACCTGCGCAACCCATAGGCAGGACGCGGTCCCGTCTGGCCTCGCGAGGGTGGAACGCCACACCTCGACGCTGGACGCGGGTGCATGTATAGTGGCGTCCGTTGGGAGGAGATACGGTGCCTCGACAGCTTCGGAGTATCCTCGGCTTGGCGGTGCTCTTCACGGTTGGATGCGAGCCTCCAACGAGTGAGGACCTCCTCCTGATCACCTTCGACGACAGCGCGAACGCCCCACCGGTGGAGGTCGATGTCGTCTGCATAAACGGCGGGTGCGACCCCCTCGACCTCGTGGCCACGTTGACCTTCGAGCAGCACGACCTGCTCTCGTCCAGCGCGGAAGTCGAGATCCTCCAGTACAAGGTGGAGTACGACATCGCGAGCGATGCGGAGGCTGAAGAACCACCCTTCTACGCCAACTATACCTCCGTGCTGGTGGCCCTCGGTGAATCGGCCAGCTTCACGGTGGTCGCCGTGGGCCAAAGCCAGCGCGACTGGGTGTTCGAGGAGTACGGCGGTGGCACGATCGACAGCGCCATCGGCAGGCTGACACTTGCAGGGTTCGACCACAAGAACGAGGTCGTAGAGGTCGACGCCCAGTTCGCGATTCGCTTCGGCGACTTCGTGGACAACGACCCTGCCGACCCGGGTACGCCATGAGCGGGGGCAGCATGCGTCTGGATGCAAGAGGGATGACCATCGCGCTGGCGATCGTGTTGGCGATGTGGGGGTGCAAGGAGCTGCCGCCAAGGGACACCGATCGCCTCCCCGACTGGAGCGATGGGATGGACACCGACACCGACACGGATTCCGACTCGGACACCGACACCGACACCGACACCGACACCCTCCCCGCGAACCCCTTCGCCCTCACCGCTGCCCCCGATGTGCGCTACGACACCCGGCTCGAAGAGACCAGCGTCGGCACGCCCTGTGCCGTCGTCCCCGGCGAGACGGCCGCCGACTACGTCGACATGGACTGCACGCTGGACATCGCCGAGTTGGACCTCTACGGGAACGCGCTCGACTTCGACTTCATCGTGGCCGCAGGCCTGTGCGAGTTCGTAGTCTACTGGCACTACATGTACGAGGCGTGGGAGGTCGGGATCGGCCCCACCGAGGTGTCTTGGAGCATAGATGGCGCTGGGAACATCTTCAATCCCGTGAACGCGACCACCAACGGCTCGCCGATCTGTGAATACGACTACAGCCGTCTCTACCTCGACGCGCCCAACTGCTGCCTCGGCACCTACATCCTCACGATCACCGACGTCGCATCACCAGCGGACCCGCAGATAAGCCCTCCACTGTTCTGGGGCGGCGTCCCGTCCGACTGCTACGACGGGGCGGCTTTCCACGACCCGGAGGCGATCTACACCAACGACGGATGGCCGGTCGCCAGGATCCTCTACCTGAACCAGGACAGCTGGACCAAGCGCTTCCACTGGGACCTGCTGGCGACGGACTACTACTCCAACGTACCCCTCGCCAACTACTACGACCCCGCCGACCACGGCGGGACCATGCCGGCGGGCTTCACGGGTGACTGGGCCCGTCCCTACTACACCTTCCAGTGCTACGACCACGCAGAGGAGTTGCTCGCCCAACTCAAACTGTCGGTCCGCGAGTGGAACGAGCAGTCCGAGTTCTACGACGAAGGCGACCCGGACACCACCGGCACCGAGCCCGTGACCAACCTGCCCATCGATGACCGCATGGACTGGGCCACAGGCACGCCGGGCAACACCACCTGGATCGAGTTCCTGCAGTAGGTCGATGCGCCTGGGCGTCACCTCTGGAGCGGCTTCTCGATGATGACCAGCTCCGAGGACACCGAGCCGTAGCAATAGGGCTCCACTTCGCCGGTCTGGGAGAAGCCGATGCGCTCCCAGAACCGGAGGACCGATGCGTTCGTCCTCACCACGGCGCCGCGCAGCGTCCGGCACTCCGGCCACTCGCGCATGAGGACCTCGATCAGCCCCCACGCAGTCGTCCCCAGGCCGCATTGCTGGTGGCGCTCGGCGATGAGGAACAACCCCACGTGGGCCATGTGCTCTTCGGGATAGCGCCGCACCAGGTCGGCGCAGCCGACCATCTCCCCCTCCAGGAACACCCCGAGGACATGCTTGTCCTCCCACCCCTTGCCTGCGGGGACCACGCGGTAGGTGCGCTGTGCCTCCCCCCCGTCGGGGGGTACCCCGGTGACGCGCCGGAAGTAGTCCGGAGCGGCCTCGAGCACGCGCTGCAGGGCCGCGATCTCCTCGTGCTCACTGCGAATCACGCGAACCTGGACGGATGACGCAACCATGACTCCCACCGAACGACGTCGAGTCGATCCTGCCGTAAAGTCCGACCCCCCTGCTCGGGCCGAGGACCGCAGCCTGGTGGAAACGATGGCCTGAAGCGCTGCCAACCCGGTGTGCTGATCCCCGCCGGCCCCATCGCGGAGGTAATCCCGGCGGAGCGCGTGGTCGGGTACCTGGGCACCCGCGCCCGAACTCGGCTACCTTCGCGGCCATGTCCGCCCGCACCAAGCTGTCGTCCACGGTCCACTGGCTCTTCGGCTCCCTGCCCACGCCAGAGCGCGCGCCTCACAGCACGGCCCTGATGGTCTTCGTCGCCTCTGTCGCGGCGCTGGTGATCGAGGCGGACCTGCGCCACCACATCTCGGCTGGCAAATGGCCGGCCTACAACGACGTGTGGACGCTCACCACCTACGGAGCCCTCCCCCTGGCGGCACTGGTGGCGTGGGAACTGGGCCGCAATCGAGGCGCCTGGGCGGTGTGGGCCCTGGGCACCATCGCGATCCTCGCCACGCCCGTCCTCCGGTTCGTGGCCGAGGGGTGGGAAGAAGCCATGCGCGCGGACGCCCGCATCATGCTCGTCCCGGCGGTGGTCGGCGCGCTCGTGGTCCTGGGTGCCGCCCGCGTGGGCAAGGTCGACCTGTCGAAGTGGGGCGTCGGTCTCGGGGACTGGCGGTGGTGGCTGCCCCGTACCGCCGTGTTCTTCGTGCTCATGATCTTGATGGTGGTGGTCGCGGCGTGGGTCTTTCCCGACCTACGCGAGGCGTACCCCCGCTACAAGCCGGCACGCACCTCGCTGGAGGCCCTGTTCCGCTACCAGGTCTCCCTGGGCTGGTACATGATCGGGTGGGAGTTCTTCTTCCGGGCGTTCCTGCTCTTCGGAATGGCACGCCGCGGCGACTACCTCATGGCCGTCCTGTTCCAGGCGATGATCTTCTTCATCCTGCACCACCACAAGCCCGACGTGGAGATGGCGGCCTCCTTCGTCGGGGCCATAGGCGCTGGGTACTTCTGCCTGCGCGCACGCTCGTTCCTGCCTCTGTTCTTCCTGCACTGGGCCATGAACTTCAACATGGAGGCGGTGGGGTTCGTGTGGCGCAATGCTGGGAGCGGGTGACACACCTCGCACTCCGAGCGGCTCTAGTGCCCGACGACCGTTCGGAGGAAGTGCATGCAGTGGTTGGCTGAATTGCCCTGGTCGCTGGTGATCGTCGCCTGCCTGACCATCGGGCTCGCGCCGTTCGCACCGCCGCACATCATCGAGAAGCTCCAGATGCTGTACCAGGGGACCTTGCAGCGACCGCTGGACTGGTTCGACCTGCTCATGCACGGCGCCCCCTGGGTCCTGCTCGTAGCGAAGATCGCACAGACCCTGCTGGTGCCCGAGGGCGCTCCTCCCGAAGTGGCCGGACCGGAGATGTAATGACCCGCACCGCAAAGACCGCAGTCGACTTCACCCTGCAAGATGCCCACGGCAACGAGCACACCCTGGCGTCAACCCGCGGCTCCTGGCTGCTCCTGGTGTTCCACCGCCACCTCGGTTGACTGCCCTGCCGCAGGCACCTGTCGCAGTTGCGACACATCGAGAAGACGCTGGACGCCTACGACGTCAAGGTCGCCGTAGTCACCTTCGAGGCTGGTTTCCTCGCGCGCGCCTACGTCCAGGAGACGGGGCTGCAGTGGCCGCTCCTCGTGGACACCGACCGGACGCTGTACCACGCCTACGACATGCTGAACGCGAGCTTCTGGGACGTCTGGGGACCGAAGACCCTGTGGGCGTACGCCAAGGAGCTGCTGGGCGGCGCCAAGCTGGTGAAATCGGACGGGGACATCAGCCAGCGGGGCGGCGACGTGCTCATCGATCCGGAGGGCATCGTGAGGCTGCACCATGTCGGCAACGGCCCTGCCGACCGGCCGCCGGTGGCGAAGTTGCTCGAGGTGATCGAGGCGAGCGGGTTCACGCCAGTAGCGGCGGCCGCGAGCGCCGGGGCGGCACGCAGCTAGCGGTACAGGCCCCCCGAGATACCCTCCTCTGTAGCAAGCTCCCTCGATAGCTCGCCCCCGCGGGGCATGCCCCCACCAAAGCCCGCCCCCGCGGGGCAAGCCCCCACCAAAGCTCGCCCCCGCGGGGCATGCCCCCACCAAAGCTCGCTTTTCCCTTCGAGACGAGCTTTCGACCCCACATGCCCCCCCGAAACGAGCTTTCGACCCCACTTGCCTCCTCGAGACGAGCTTTCGACCCCACTTGCCTCGGAAGGGCGAGCTTTGGAGGGCACTTGCCCTGTTTGGGTGTCTGTCGCCGCGCTCAGGCTTCCGGCATGATCAGCCACAGCGCGAGGTAGACCAGCAGCCCCGGGAAGGCCGAGGAGAACACCGACAGCAACACGAAGGCGACCCGGACCAGGGTAGGGTCCCATCCGTAGTGCTCCGCGATGCCAGCACACACCCCGCCGATCATGCGGTCGTCTGAGAGGGTGAGCGTCCTTGTCATCGATGTCCTCCTCGGCGGCCCGGAGTACCGGTCCGTCTCCGCGGTTCACCTCCAATACGGGTGGGGCACCGGCTGCATTTCACGGTTTTCCCAGCCGTCGGCCGCCGCCGTCGGGTTCCCGATCTGAAGGTCTTCAGAAGGCCAGCCCGAGCGCCTCGCACGCGAAGGCCGCGACGGGGGCCCCCTCCGCGCAAATCGCCGCGTAGTGCTCCACGAAGTCCGGCGCGACGGTCTCGGCCTCGGTGAGCTTGGTCCACACCCCGACGCTCTTGCGCTTGAGGTCGTCGATGTAGGGGTGGTCGGGATCGTAGCCCCGCGGCGCCCGCTTGAGGGACTCGCCGAACCACTCCCATCGCCCCGAGGACGCGAGGTCGTCCTTGAGGGCCCCCCAACGGTCCGGTTCGGCCACGATCGCGTCCCGAATGCGGTTCAGCACCTTGTTCTCCGGGTGCCAGATCCCCACAGCGGCGCCCACCTCGCCGGGTTGGAGGTGCAGGTAGAAACCGGGCGCATGGGCGTCCTTGCCCCGCGTGTGTCGGAACTGCACCCCGGTATGGGTCTTGTAGGGGCTCTTGTCCTTGGAGAACCGCGTGTCCCGGTAGATTCGGAACAGGGAACCCCCGCTGGCCTTGGCGATCGCACGGAACTCGGGGCTGATGGCCTTCAAATGCGGCTCGAAATCGCGGATGAACTGAAGCGCGGGTTCCTTGACGCTCTGCTCGTAGCGCCGCTTGTTGGCCTGGAACCACTCGCGCTCGTTGTGATCCGCGAGGTCGGAGAGGAAGGGGTACAGGTCACCGGAGAAAGCCATGGTGAGTCCTCGGGTTGGGAGTGCAATCCCGATCCGATGCCACGTGACGGGGATCGGTGCAAACCGGCAACGCAGCACCTGGAGATCGACGGGGCGACCGGCCGCCCGCCGGGCGAATACACTGCCCCCATGTGGCAGCCTCCCCCCGCCCTGCTCACCCTCTGTCGCTCTCACCTCGGACACGAGCCAACCGAGGTGGTCCGGTTCCGCCGCGCCAACGACAGCCTCCACGCCTCGATTCGGGTGCGGGTGGGCGCCAACACCTTCATCGCGACCCACCGCTCCGACCCCCGCCGGGGCGGGATGGAAGCCATCGTCCTCGCCGCGATGTACCGCGGTGGCGCGCCCGTGCCCCGACCCATCGCCTACGGAGAGGGATGGTTGCTGCAGGAGGACCTCGGCACCACCACCCTGGCGCGGGCGCTGAACGCGCCGGGGGCGCCGGTGGGCGGTTGGGCGCCACACCGAGGTGGCCGCGCGAATCCCGCAAACCGGGCATGGCCGACCCTGGGCAGCGAAGCGCCTCCAGGTCTTCACTCGGGTCGCCGAATCGGTGGGGGTGCCCTTCCCAGTGACAGCGGCTTTCGAGAACGCCTTCTTGGAGTTGATGTCCATTCCGGGCCCCTCCTTGATCAAGCGCGACACCCGGCCCACCAACGCCTCGGTCGACGCCGAGGGCCAGGTGCGGTGGTTCGACTGGGAGCACGCCTGCCGCCGTTGGATTGCCGATGACCTGATCTGGCTGCTGTGCGATGAGACCCTGCCCGACCTGGCGTTGGGGCAGCGCATCCTCTTGGAGCAGGTCGCACGCCCTCGGCCCGAAGCCCCCTGCCCCGAACCGGCGAGCGCCTACCTCTCCGTCGCGGTGCAGCACCACATCGCCTGGCGGGTGGGACTCCACCTGCAGGACCTCCGTGACGGCGGGGACCGGACGCTGTCCGACTGCATCGCGAATGACTGGACCGGGTCGGTGGAGGCGGTTCGCCACCTGTGCGCCGCGGGTGCAGCCTGGGCAACCCTCGAACCCCACACCGTGCCCCTGGCCGACTGGTATCGGTCTATCGCCGGGTCGACCCTACCAGTGGGCCCAACGGAGTGACGGGCATGCGAACCCACCGATGGGGACGGCTGGTGCTGGGGGCGGCGCTGGTCACCGGGTGCACTCGCGAGCCGATCCGCCACCCCGACCGCATGAGCGCCTGGTTGGAGTTCACCTCCGAAGACACGGTTGCAGACCAGGTCGCGTTCGCAGCCTCCCTCGACCTGAACGTGAACGTGGCGGTGATCCGAGGCGAGCACGACCGCGACTTCGTGCGGGCGGCCTGCGACGCGGCCGAGGGTTCGGACGTGGCGCTTCGCCTGTGGCCGCTGCTCCCCGAGGAGGAGGGGTATTGGCCCAACCAGGGCAACGCGGAGCCCTTCGTGGAGTGGCTCGAGGAGCTGCGGAGCTGGGCGCGGCGTGATTGCCGGCGACTGGACGGGTGGGTGGTGGACCTGGAGATGCCCATCGACCGCGCCCTCGAGTTGGAGGCGCTGGTCGAGGGGGGCGCATCCGTTCTCGACCTGGTGTCGTTCTTCGTCAACGAGATCGACGAGGTCGGCTTCGAGGAGGCCCGGACCGTGTTCCGCGAGGAGACGGATGTCTTGAAAGAGGAGGGGTTCTCGGTCATCGCGACCACGGTGCCGATGCTGGCCGACGACGTGCTCGACGGAGACGAGACCATTGCGATGGCCCTGTGGACGCCGGTGGAGGGCATCGACTGGGACCTGGTGTCCTTCCAGATCTACCGCTCGCTGTTCGACTCCCGATACGCCGAGGTGCTCCAGGATCCCGAGGCGGGGTTCACCTCGGGGCTGGTCTCCTCCTACGCCGCGACCGCGGTGGAGCACTACGGGGTGCGCGCCGGGATCGACCTCGGGACCACCGGCGCGGTGGGGATTGGTATCGACGAGGGGCTCACGAGCGCCGGGGAGTTGCAGGCCGACATCGCGGCGGCCCTCGCCGCGGGAGTGT
>JAFDJI010000759.1 GCA_019307545.1 Deltaproteobacteria bacterium
GAGCGCGCTCCCTTCGGGGTAGTTGTCCATCGCGGCGAGGAGCCTTCTCGACTCTCGGAGCGGGTCGTCGGCGTCCCAATCGGTTGGGTGGTCGCCTGACCCGATCAGCGTCTCCTGGCCGCTTGCTCGTCCAACCCTCTCGCCAACGCCACCGTATCCAGCACCAGGGGCTCGATGTCCTCGGGGGGCAGGACGCCGCGATAGGGCCCGCGGGGATGCAGGTGGCAGCCCAGGGTTCCGTCGATGAGCTGCATGCGCGCGATCCGGCCCCCCCATCGGTCAAGGAACTCGAGCAGCGGCGAGAGCGGCTCCTTCGACGTCTCCAGCGCCTTGGCCATCGGCAACGTGGTGTAGCGGACCGGGAACAAGCCGTCGAAGCGCGGATCTCCGGTGGAGAAGCGAACCAACTCCTCGTCCGGGTCGCCCGGCGGGTCCGTGTCGAGGTGCCAGTCCTCCTCGGCCTGCTTCAGCTCCAACTCCACCGCATGGTCCCCGCTCCAGTCGAGGGTGACCTCGTAGCCGTCGAGGACGCCCACACAGTGGCTGGAATAGGAGTGCTCGAACCCATGCCTGACAGCGAAGTCCCGAAGCGCGCGCATCGCGTACCGCTGGTGGCGGTCGCTCACGTGTTGCCACACGAGCCAGGCCACGAAGAGCGAGGCCATCCCCGCGAAAATGCCGATGGCCAGCAACCCTTCGGTGTCTGGGACGTGCTCCGCCCACTGTGGCGAGGCACGCCCGACCCGTACCAGGTACACCGCCCCGGCCCCCAAGATCCCCAACGCCAGAAGCATCGCCATGCCAACGGCACACCCGAGCAGGTCCACCCGCCGCCCTGCGTGCTCTCCAGGGGCATCGGAGACCCGGGCGGCTCGACCTCGCACCTCCGCGGCCTCCTCCTCGCGGTCACGGAGACGCCGCTGCGCTTCGAGCTGTGCCTTCGTGGGTCCCTCGAAGCGCACCCACCACTCCCGGACCTTCTCGACCGGGTGCAGCCGGGCCCAAACCTCGTCCGGGAGGTAGACCTCGACCTCGCAGTAGTCGCAGGGCGCGATTCTCGAACGCTCCTCGGTGATTCGCAGCCCACCCCCACAGGAGGGGCACGACAGGGCAACGACGGTGCTGCTCGGCTCGGCACTCGGGGTGCGCTCTTCTAACGGTGGGTCGGCGCCGATGACCTGTTTCGCTGACGGGCAGGCCTTCGCCAGCCAGTCCTCTGGTGGAAACGTGGCGAACGACCTACCGCAGTCCTCGCAGGCCACGGTCCCCTCGGTTCCGATCTCCACCTCCGGAAGGACCTTCTTGCAGTCCGGACAGCGCGGTGGGAGGCGCCAGTACCCGTACTTGTAGGTGCGCTCCGACATGAGGGTGCCGCCGTGCCCCTGGCGGGGCTCCAACTCGGGGTAGTCGTTCTCGAAGTCGTCGAGGAGATCGGCGATCCGCTCCTCGGGCAGACGGACCTCGCTGAAACAGTGGGGGCAGGTGACCAGGAGCGCCGGACCATTCAAGGGAACGGGCTGTCCGCAGCGGTCGCATTCCGTCCGGATCTCGAAGCAGGCGTAGCGGGGTTCTGGCATCGGACCCTCTCGGCCGGGCACTCGCGCCCGGGTCCGAGCCTACCGCTCTTCGGAGCTTGCCTGGCACGGCTGGCCGGGTGATTCGAGCCCCATGACCGTGCTCGACGCCGCCCGACGCCTCCGAGAGGCCGTCGCCGACTACCCGCGCAGCGCCCCAGTGGGCCTGGCGGCAACCATCCTCAATCCCCTCGACTACGCATGGGACCTGCACCGCGCCTACATCGAGCGCTATGCGCCGGCCGGGCACACCGTCGAGGCCATGTTCCTGGGGATGAACCCGGGGCCGTGGGGGATGGCCCAGTCCGGGGTCCCCTTCGGCGAAGTGGGTCTGGTCCGCTCCTTCCTTCGACTGGAAGGCGCGGTGAAGCCTCCCAAGCGCATCCACCCCAAGCGCCCCATCATCGGGCTCGACTGTCCCCGCAAGGAGGTGAGTGGGCAACGCCTATGGGGAACCGTCCGGGACTGCTTCGGTACCCCAGAAGCATTCTTCGAGCGCTTTTACGTAGCCAACTACTGCCCGTTGGCATTCCAGTCCGAGACCGGGGCGAACATCGTCCCCGAGAAGATGCCCGCAGCGTTCCTGGCCCCTTGCCTGGAGGCCTCCTCTCGCCACCTGGTGGAGGTAGTGGAAGCGCTGCGCCCGCGCACGGTCATCGGCATCGGCAAGTGGGCCGAGAAGCGGGCACGGGAGGTCCTCGCCGACCAGGACGTGCGCATCGGCTTCATCCTCCACCCGAGCCCAGCGAGCCCCGCCGCGAACCGCGGTTGGGCCGAGCAGGTGCTCAGTCAGCTCCGGGAACTCGGACACCCCTGGGACTGAGGCCGGCCGGCCGGCATTGCCCATTCAGGGCGGATGGGCCTGCCCAGAGGCGCCGAGGGCAGGGCGGGGCATCGGACCAGACCATAAGATCGGAGACCACGAGGTTCTCGAGGTGGGCGCCGGTGGGTTCGCCCCCCCCCAGGTGCAGCGCGAGACCCGCGTCGGCCCAGTACAGCTTGGGCGCCTTGATGAGCCGCTTGGTGCGGTTGACCGCGAGGGCTCCAGGCTAGATGACACCCCGCTTCA
>JAFDJI010000153.1 GCA_019307545.1 Deltaproteobacteria bacterium
GTGCATCGAGGCGGGCCTCGATCTCGATGTCACCGTCTTGCTCGAAGGGGTCGAGGTAGCTCGGTCCACGCACTTCCGGCTTCAGGTTGAACAGGTGCTCGCCGTCGACCTTCTCCCATTGGTCATGGGTGAGCGCGAACTCAACCCGGCACTCCACCAGCTCCCCGTCGCCATAGGTCAGGGTGATGTGGGCGTCGCGCACCCGCATGGAATGCCCTGTGGGGCTACGGAAGGTGAGGGCGGCGACCGATGCCCCAAGCGTTTGGATTTCCATGCTCAGTCCATCTCCTTCCCGGAGCATAGAGGTGGACGGGACCCGTTTGATATGACTAAATGGAGACGACCATTTGCTACGGGAAGAATCGTCCCGGCCACGGGCTCCTCACCCGGATCATCACCATGCCTTCCCAATCCCGTCAGACCAAACCGCCGAGCACTTCAGGGTCGGGCTCTGGAACCGAGTGCGCAAAGCCTCCCTCCTCCAGCGGGGGATCGTCGAGCAACAGCGAGCGCTGCGAGCAGCTTCCCGGCGATGCACCGGGAGACATGGCGGGCCTCTCGGAGCTCAACGATCTGGACCAGGAGGCCAGGGGGGTCGGCGCCTCCTTCCAGACAGCCTACGATCACCTCTACAAGAACGTGAACACGGCGCGCGACACCCTGGACGGCAGCACTCTGCTGAAGCACGGGTCCGCGGCAGGGATGGCGGCGACGAAAGGGGAAGGCGATCTGTCGCGGGTCACGATCGGAAAGCTCGACGACATCACCTCACAGTACCCGGAGTTGTTCGATCACCCGACCGCCACCAAGACCCTCAAGGACATCCAGGAGGCCAACGAAAAATACGATCGGGTTCGCCAGGACGCGCCGACCATCCTTGCCGTTGATGGCTACAAGGGGGTGCCGTTCATCGGTGGGTCCGATGTGAACGTGTCCTTCGTCCCGGATGAGGTGGACCGAAACAAGCTCGGGCCGTACATCCTCGGTAGGATGATGCACTGGGCGGCCCTGCTGGCGATGAAGGGTACGGTCAAGAAGTGGGGCGATGCCCACACCGAGGAGGCCTACGAGAAGTACAGCATCTTCAACAAGTACGGCGTCCTCAAGAAGGACGTGCTCGAGTACATGAAGCTGGTGTCTGCCTTCCACGGGGGCGACGCGCTGTTCCTCTTGAGTGCGCTGAAGGAGACCGATGTCTCCGAGTGGATCGAGAAGGGACTGGTCGCCCATGGCGACATCAACAAGGAGGAGATGCTCGCGGAGTACCGGACGAAGGAGCACATGGCGACGACGGTCGCCAAGCTCCAGGGCCTCAACAGCCTGGGCGACGGCTTCTACACGGCGGCCGGCGGAATCCTGGACAACCTGTTTTCGAAGGGGGGCACCAAGGGGAAAGCCCAGATCAACGTGAACATCCCCATCGCCGGGGGTGGCGCCGTCACGGTAGGCTTTGAGTTCAAGGGAGAGGCGGAGCGGGGTGATGGCAACAAGCTCAAGGCCCGGTTCGAGTTGGGGGCGACCCTCACTGGTCGGGTCAACGCGGTCTTCTTCAGGGCCTTCATCCAAGCACGCCTCTTCGGGTACATGGAGGCGCAGGGCGACAACGGCGCGGAGGTCTTCCGCCTGATGGCGATGGCGTTGCAGAGGCGGATCCGACGGGTGTCGCCGCGGCTCGCGGACGCGGTCTTCAGCGACTACACCCTCGCCATGGCCGAGGTGGGGATGGACAAGGACGACTACGTCGAGTCCGGCCTCGGAGTTTCCGTCTCGGCGGGTTTCGGCAGTGGGGATGGGAGCACGGAAGCCGAGGCTGGGGCCCAGTACACCAGCGGTACCCGGCTGACAAAGGGCGACGACGGCGAGATCAAGTCAACCGGCACCAGCCAGTTCGAGATGAGCGCCAGCCTTACGGCCGACCCGTTCAACATGAATGGGAAGTTCGTCCTCCAGTGGATGGGAGGCAAGCTGAACAAGGTGGAGTTGGAGGTCTCTGGAGCCCACGAGGTGGACCTCGAGACTTTCAAGCTGATCGTGATGGGCCAGTGGCTCACCGGGCAGATCGCAGGCCTCAAGGGGTTGATCGAGGAAAAGAAGCGGGTGGCGGAGAAGAAGGGCTGGGATGCCCAAAAGGTCGGGCTGCTCACCCAGGCCATCACCGGGTTGGGCGCGGCCGATCTCGTCGGTGCCAAGGGCGTGGACACAGCGTTGCGGAAGATGAAGGGGTTCGAGGGCGTCAAGCTCGGCCACAGGGCCACCCTCAAGGCTGGGTGGGAGCGCGGCAAGGGGCCGTCCGCCGAGTTCATCATCGAACGGTACGGGAAGATCGAGATCGGCCACAAGGCACACAGCACGCTGTACCTCATGCTGGAGGGCAACCAGCGGGTGATGCGGGCCAAGTACCCGAAGGGTTGAGTCCGTCGGGGTCCTGATGGCCGGCCGGCGTCGAGGTATGACCTCCCCTCAGGGCTCCGCCAGCGCTCGGATTGCGTCCACCATCGGGGGTACGTCCACCGGGGAGAGCACCTCGATGTGCTCGGCCCGCCCCTTGACCTGGTGACGCCCGAGGTTCTGCACGGCGATGTCGGCGCCCTCGATCTGATCGGCGGTGGCCCGGGTGAAGAGCAGCATGGTGCCCAGCTTCTTGTTGAGGTTCTCCACCCGTGCCGCCACGTTCACGGTGTCACCGATGACCGCGTACTTCATGCGGGTCTCGCTTCCGATGTTGCCCACCACCACCGGGCCGGAGTGGATTCCCACGCGGATGCGAAACGAGGGTACGCCGGCGGCCCGCCAGGACTCCGCGGAGCCGTCCGCGTTCCACTCTTCGTTGAGGCGGTCCACCTCCTCGATCATGGCCTTCGCCGTCCGCACTGCGCGCACGGCAGCATCGGGCAGCCGGTTGGGGGCTCCGAACACGGCGAGGATGCCATCCCCCTCGAACTCCAGGATTGCCCCACGCTCTTCGTCGATGATGCCGCTCATCGCGCCGAAGTACCGATTGAGGAGCCCGATGATCTCGGTCGGGGACTGGGTCTCGGACAGGGTGGAATACCCGCGGATGTCGCTGAACAGGACGGTCACCTCCCTCAGCTCGCCGCCCAGTTGGAGTTCCTGTGGGTTTGCCAGGATCTCCTGGACCACGTCGGCGACGACGTACCGGGAGAGGACGTCCCGGACCTGCTTCACCCGCTCATCGAGCTCGGCGATGCGCTTCCGCAGCGCGATCACGTCGAGGGCACTGCGGTTGAGCAACCCGTGGCGGACGTCGGGGCTGGTGCGCCTCAGCTGCAGGGACACGTACCCGGCGACCGGAATGGAGGCCGCCACCCCAGCTGTCAGCTTGCCCACCACGTCCGTCAGCACGATGGAGCTGAGCAACTGGCCGTTCAGGGTACGGAACACCACCCCGTCGGTCACGGTGCCGCAGGTGATTGCCAGCGCGAGCGCCACGAAGAGGGGCATCCAGGGGAGTCGGTTCACCAACCCCTGGTAGACGACGAGGATCACCAGGCCGTCGGCGACCAGGGCTATGGTGGAGGCGCCGATCCCCCACAGGCCGGGATGGAGCCAGCGCTCTCGCCCCTTGATCGCGAGGTCCGCGCCGTACATCTCCATGTGGGTGGACGTCAGCACGGCGAGCGCGCCCAGGAGGAGGCTGGCCAGGGCGATTCCAGCGATGGCACGGCGCGCCTCTCGCGTGCCGTCCAGGGTGTACACCAGCCCCACCGCCACCATGATGAGCGGCAGGTGGAAGAGCGACCCGTACCGACCGACCTCTCCGCCCAACACCGGCGCGACCAGGCTCAGGCGGGAACCCACCATGAGGAACGCCAGCAGGACCCCGGTCGCGACGTAGAGTGGAGCCAGCCCCAGCCGCTCGCGCAGCGAATGCAGCGCGATCAGGAGGGCGCTGACCGCGGCGATCTGCAAGTTGAAAAGGAAGACGTCCATGAATCCGTGCGCGGTATCCTTCGGGTCTACGCTGGAGGACCGATGTCACTCTACATC
Organism: Deltaproteobacteria bacterium; assembly: GCA_019307545.1. Taxonomy (GTDB): domain Bacteria; phylum Myxococcota_A; class UBA796; order UBA796; genus JAFDJI01. Next base: position 4,009 of record JAFDJI010000153.1, read on the forward strand.
CTGATGACCCGTCTGACCGTGGACCAGCTTGCCGATCCGCGCGGCCGGAAGGCCGCGGGCCGGGAATGGTTGAAGCACGTGGAACGGGCGTGTCCGGAGGTCAAGTTCATCGCTCACTATGCCCTTCTGGGGCGCTATGACTTCATGGACATCTACGAGGCGCCGAACGACGAGATCGCCCACAAGGTGTCCCTGATCTCGCGGAGCACGGGCGCAGTGACGGCCGAGAGTTGGCCCGCCGTCGCCTACCCCCGGTTCCTGAAGATCTCGAGGGAAGTCGCGGCGGAGATCGCCAAGCAGGAGGAGTAGGTCCCGCGCGAGGAGGCGTCTAGGGTCGCCAGGCGATGCCGCCCCAGCCGCTGTAGGCGTCCTTCTGCTTGCAGGCCGCGGTTTGGATGCCCTCCTCGGGATCTTCGAAGGTACACGCGACGCCGGCCCACGCGTGCAGACCCGGGAGTTTTCCCAGGGGCGTCGGGGGCAACGCCACGTCCAGCGCTACGCCGGCGAGGCTGGTGGCGCCCGTGTCCCCACAGCGTGCGAGGCCCTCGCACGCCTCCCAGACCCGGTGGCGCTCCACGAACACCCCGATCCCGGGCCCACCCAGGTCGGCGCGCAGGGTGTCGTGTGCCTGCCCGCGGGCCGACCCCGGCGCCACCGCGGGGACCAGGATCCGCGACCAGAGCCAGGCCTCCGGGAGCAGGCTGGAGTCGGAGCCGCCCAACCGATAGCGGTCGAGGTCGGTGGTGCCGGTGGTCTGCCCCGCCGCCCAGGTTCCCCCGAGCGACAGGGGACCCAGGCCGACCCGCACCTCGGCCCGTCCGTCGCCGCGGGTCCAGGCCCCTGCGTTCGTGGTGGTGCCTCCCTGGCCGCGGAGCCCGATATCCACACCCGCCCCCGCGACCCCGCGCCGCAGGCGGTGGGCGAGGTCCCCACCAGCGAATGCCACCGCCCGCGTGCCGGTGGGGTCCTCCCCGAGGGGCACGTCCACGAACCCTCCTACCGTCCAGGTCGCCCCTCCCTGGTTCCAATGGTGCCTGCTGTCCAGTGCCAGCGCCCCGCCCCCCCGAGTGAGGGGTTCGGCCAGGTCCTCGTGGACCGCGAACCCGTGCAGGGTGAGGGCGACGGGCAGACCCCGGTAGCTCCATGCCGCCGCCGCTCCCTCGATTCCCTCCAAACCCAGGCCACCGAGCACCAACAGCGTCGAGCGACCCACCGGGTCGCCGAGGCGAAACCCCAACTCCAGAGAGGCCCCTGCCGGCCCCCCGGAACCCCCCAACAGCGGTGCGAACTCCTGGCGCCCCAGGCCATAGGGACGAGAGGTCACCGGCATTGGCACGGGTGGCGCGACGGGTTGGGGTGGCGGGGGTCGCACCACGGGGAGCGTCGAGGTTGGGGCTGGGGAGGGGGGCAAGGCGTCATCGAGCGAGATGCGATGCACGTCCAGGCCTTCGCTGTCCATGGACAGGTAGAAGACTGCCTCTCCGTCGGGGGTCGGGGCGGGGGCGGTCGCGCCACCCGGGCTGTGGGTGATGGGTCGTGGGGGGCCGCCGTCCAGGGGCAGCGCCACCAACTCCAGGAACCCTCCCTGCCCCAGGGACACGATGATCTCGCTCCCATCCGCGCTCCATGCGGGCTCGCTGACCATTGTGTCGCTCGGGAGCGGGAGCGTGGCCTCCGCGCCCGATTTGACGTCCCGCACCACCACGTCCCACCCACCCCGATGGCGCAGGTAGACGAACCTCCGTCCGTCGGGGTGGAACCGGGGGCTGTCGAACACCACCGTGGGGTCGGGCTCGGTGAGCGGGGTCCATTCGCCGGTCGAAAGGTCAACCCGGACCAACTGCTGGGCGCCCCAACTGGTGCGCACCGCCACCGCCCAGGTGCCCTCCGGATGCGGGTCTGCAGCTACCAGGTCCGCTCCATGGGTCACCCGACGCTCCTCGCCGCTGTCCGGGTTCCACGCGTACAGGTCCGGGCGCCACCACCCACCCGCATTGGAGGTCCAGGAAGCGAACAGCAGCGCGGAACCATCCGGCATCCACCGCGGCGCGTGGGGTGGGCGGCTGTCCCGCAGGCGGACATGCAGGGGCTCGCGGGGGAACACCTCTGGCTCAACCGGCGCCACGTCCTCCGGGTCGAGTTCGAGCATCTCCGCAATCTTGTCCCGCCACGCCTGCTCGCGCTCCGGGTCGTCGGCGGTGGCGTACACCACCAGCTTGGACGGGCGGTGTGGGTGGGTGACCACCAGCGCGATCTTCGACCCGTCCGGGGAGAGTGCGGGCGTGCCGGTGAACCACCCCACGTCCATCCACAGGGTGCCGGTGTCGTGGGGACGGTCGGCCTCGATCTCCAGGGCGGCGTGGGTGACCTCGGCGGTGAACCGTCCGTACAGGCTGGCGGCGTCATCGCCGAAGACGCCCTCGAAGGCTTGGTCGAAGGAGCGGATCGTGCGCGCGGTCATCCGCCGCCACAGCTTCGTCAGGGCCTCCGGATCCCCAGAGCGGTCCTCGAGCCACCCCAGGAAGGCGGAGCCCACCAGGTAGCGCACCGAGCCCGAGAGCCAACGGTCGGAACCATCGAGCTGCCCGTAGGTGGGCAGGCGGCCCTCCTGCGCCCACCGTCGGAGGAGGAGGGCGCGGAAATCGGAGTTCGGGCGACCCATGCCCGTGAGCCGGCCCTCGATCATCGTGGCGTAGCCCTCGATGACCCAGGCCGGGGAGTTCATGGAGACCGGGGTCACGCCGAAGAGACCCGAGGTGAATGCCCGTAGCCCGGGGTTGCGGGAGGGACGCAGCAGGTGCACCAGGTGCGCGTCCTCGTGGACGACCAGCTCTTCGGCCCACGACCGGTAGTAGCCCATTGCGCTGGAGGCCCTCGGGGGGGTGGCGAACACGCCCATCCGGGGCTTGCGGGTGAAGGGAATGGCGAAGCCGTTCGCCTGTCGGAACGGGTCCAGCACGACCAGGGTGACGACCTGCTCCGGCTCGTACCCCACCTCCTCCGAGACCCGGGCACGGATGGGCTCGAGCTGTGCCGCGGTGTGCAGGGCCCAGGGCTCGGCCTCGATGGGGTACAGCATCCGGTAGTGCGTGGTCTCCACCGTTCGCCAGGTTCCATGCGAATCCTGGACCTGACCCATGGCCGGGCTCCCGACCGCGAGGGCGAGAGAGAGGAAGACGGCGCGCAAGGCGACCTCCAGAGGCGCGGAGTGTACCTGGGGTCGGGTTGTCAACGCTTTACGACCCGCCGACAGCGGATCGGGTGACGAACGGATACAAAGGGCCGCCTACCGACCCGGGGGTCCTATGCGTTGGATGCTGATACTCGCAGGTCTCCTCGCCGCGATGGTGCTGTGGTCTCCCCCCAGCCACGCGGCGACCGTGCTCCAACTCGACCTGGAGGCGCATCTCCAGGCCTCCACCGCAGTGGTGGAGGGTCGGGTCGTGGGCGCTACCCAGCACTTCGGCGAGCCGGGTACCCGTCCCTACACCTCCACCGAGATCCAGGTGGACCAGGTGTTGTACGGAACGGCGCCGGACGTACTCGCCGTGCGCCAGGCGGGCGGCACCTACGATGGTGTCACCTCCCGTATCGTGGGTGACGGGTCTCTGAAGCAGGGGGAGCGCGTGGTGCTCTTCTTGCGGGAATGGGATGACGGGTACTGGTACCT
>JAFDJI010000154.1 GCA_019307545.1 Deltaproteobacteria bacterium
GGCCTGGAAGAGGAGTGCGTTCAAGATACTGGGTCACGCGGCGCGCCGCACCGAGATTCGAAGCCCAAGAACAATTCGGGTGTGGATCCGGCTATCGTGGGGGTGCGTCGAGGGGGGCGATCGACCGCCGGATCCATGGCGCGAGATGCGCGTAGTCGCAGGTCCCACCCTCGAGCAGACCGATCAGGAAGGAGTGAGCAGAGGGCCCATCCACCGCCATCTTCCACCCATTCAGGCGCAGGAAGACATCGGTCGCGAAGAAGGCCACCCGCTTGTTTCCGTCCACGAACGGGTGGTTCATGATCAGCGACTCGAAGAGCGCTGCCGCCATCTCCACCAGGTCTTGGTAGTACCCGGTCCTCGGACGGTACAGGGCGCTTTCCAGCAGGCCCAGGTCGCGAACACCCGACGCACCGCCGAACCGATCGAGGAGCCGCTCGTGGATCGCGAGCACCTCTTCGAGGGTGAGGAACGCGACCTGTTCACTGGGCAAGGAGGCGCCCCAACTCCTCGTTTTCCACCATGGAGTCCTCGAGGAGCCGCAGCACCTCGGGGCGTACCCGGCGGCGTGCCACGTACTCCCGGATGGCCTCGGTGAGGACGCCGGAGATGCTCTGGTGCTGCTCCCGCGCCAGGGCCTTGAGGTCCTGCCACGCGCGCTCGTCCACCTTGGAGCTGACCTTGACCGCCGCCATACTGCCTCCTTGACGAATCAAGATATGTCAGGCCCCGGGATCTGGCAACCCGCTCCGAGCCCGTCCTTGTCAACGATCATGGTCACCCTGTCGATGACCGGCGCCTCGAGAGACCCGCCCGCTCCGGGTCCACAGGGGGATTGACGGCCAGGCTCCGTGCTTTCGCGCGCCTCCTTCGACGTGGCACGCGGGGTGCATAGCAACGCGTCAGCTCCCTCTGGAGGATTTTGAAATGTCCCCTGTGATTCGCACCCTCGTCCGTGTTGCCCTCGCCCTGACCCTCGTGCTCCGTCTCGCCGGACCCGGTGAGGCTTCGGCGGGCTCCGAGATCCTCATGCTCGACGACGACCCCGTGGTACTGGAGCTTCGTCCGGGTCGGGCCTGGCTCGCCGGATCCGGGCTGGCACTCGCCGGCGGGGCCGTCGGGCTCGCCACCGGGGTAGCCATCGCCGCCGCGATCGACGATGGCGACTGTGGGTACTTCTGCATCGACGGCAAGCAACTCGCCGCCCTCTGGGTGGCGCCCGCCCTCGGGCTCGCGCTGGGCGCTGCCACTGGCGTCAGCCTCGCGGGAGACTACCGATGGAGATCGGCCTTCGCCGGCGGGATCGGGCTTGCCACGCTCTGGCCCTTCGCTCTCGCGGCGGGTGGCATCCCGGGCATCGCTGGTGCGGTCGCCATGACGGTGGCGGGCTCGGTCTACCTGGCCAGTCGGGAGGTGCACCGCCGACAGCGCCGTCTCAATGCCACGCTCCTGCCCACCCCCGGAGGACGGATGGCCCCCGGCGTAGCGCTCTCCGGCGACTTCTAGTAGACCTTCTCCTCCACCGCCCCCGCCTCCGCCGCGTCCTCCTCGATGTCACGGGTCCGCCCGGACTGCCGCGCGGCCTCGGATTCCCGGTACCACTCGCCCGCGGTGATCATCGACATCACCTCGTTGGTCCCAGTCCAGATGGACGCCAGGCGCAGGTCGCGGTGGATGCGCTCCACCGGAAACACGTTGGTGTAGCCAATGCCGCCCATGACCTGCATCGCGTTGTGGACGACCTTCTGGCAGGACTCGGTGACGAACTTCTTGGTCTGTGACACCATCCGGCGCACCCGCCCACGCGGTTCGCCGGCCTGGACCGCGAGGCAGGTCGCGTGGACCATCGCACGCGATGCGTCGAGCAGCATCGCGGCCTCCGCCACCTGGAAGCTCACCCCCTGGAACTGGTTGATGGTCTTTCCGAAGGCCTTGCGGCGGGTGGTGTAGTGGGTCGCGATCTCCAGGGCGGGACGCGCAGCGCCGATGGTCATGGCCGCGGTGCCGAGGCGCTCGGGGACCATCATCGTGTCGAAGACTGCGGCGCCGCCGTGCAGCATGCCCAGCAGGTTCTCCCTGGGGACCTTCACGTCCCGGAACAGGACCCGGCTCGCACCCCCGCCGCGGCAGCCCATCAGCCCGTACAGGTACTTTGTCTCCACCCCCTCGGAGCGGTCCACCAGGAAGCAGGAGATCCCCCGGTGGGGCTTCGCGTCGGGGTCCGTGCGGGCGTAGACCAGGAAGTAGTCCGCGGCCGTTCCCCCGACGATGAACCGCTTCTGCCCGTTGAGCAGGAAGTGGTCGCCCCGTTCCTCGGCGCGGGTGGTGGTCCCGAAGAAGTCCGAGCCCCCGCGCGGCTCGGTGAGGCACTCCGCCGCGAAGATCTCGCCCGCCAAGAGGGGCTTGACGTATTTCTCGCACTGGGCGTCCGTGCCGTGCTGGACGATCGCATCGCACACCAACTCGGCGCCCACCCCGAACACGCAGGAAAACACGTACCCGAGGGACCCGACTTCCTCCATCAGGACCGAGGTGGTCACCCAGTCCATCTCTCGCCCGCCCCAACGCTTGGGGTAGCGGCAGCCCAGGAGGTTGCGCCGGCCGGCCTCCCTGAGGAACGCCTCGGGGAACTCGACCTTGTCGGCGTCCATGTCCAGGACCAGTTGGCGCGGGACCGACTTCACCAGGTCCCGTGCCTCGTCGCGGATCGCCTTCTGAGCATCCGTGAGGACGAAATCGAACATGACTCCTCCTGTCGCTGCGCTACGATCGCACTTCATGAAGCTTCGCACGACCTGCAATCGCGACTGCCCCGACGCCTGTGGCCTGGTGGCGCATGTGGAGGACGGCCGGGTGGTGCGGCTGGAGGGCGACCCCGATCACCCGGTCACCCAGGGGTTCCTGTGCTACCGAACCCGACGGTTCCCGGAGACCCTTCAGGTCGATCCGGGCCGAATCACCCGTCCCCTGGCCCGGGCCACCTGGCTGGGGCGGATGCGCGGAGAGCCCGTCGCGGAGGCCGACGCGAATGGTTTCGTGGAGGTGTCCTGGGACGAGGCGCTCGACCACGTGGCCGCAGAGTTGCTCCGCATCCGCGACACCTCCGGGCCCGCGGCCATCCTCACCTACCGCTGCGGCGGATCGCTGGGGCTGCTCAAACACCTGGTGGACTATTTCTTCGAGCAACTCGGCCCGTGCACCATCAAGCGGGGCGACGTGTGCTCCGGCGCCGGCGAGGCGGCCCAGCACGCCGACTTCGGAGAATGCGACAGCCACGACCTCGACGACCTCCGGCACAGCCGACACCTCGTCCTGTGGGGCAAGAACCCGACGGTCTCCAACGTCCACCTCCTCCCCCACCTGGTGACCGCCCGGAATCGAGGTGCGTCGGTGACCGTCATCGATCCGGCGTACACCCGATCAGCCTCCTTCGCCGATACCCATGTCCAGCCCCGCCCCGGCGGCGACCTGGCCCTGGCCCTTGCCGTCGCAGGGCTGATCCTGGCGCGGGGCGCCGAGCCACCCGACCTCGACACCTGGTGCGAGGGCCTGGAGGACTTTCGCGCGCTGGTCTTCGGGAAATCCGTCGACGCGTGGTTGGTGGAGGCCGACGTCTCGCTTCCCGAAGCCGAGGCGCTCGCGGTCGCCCTCCTCGATGGACCCACCGCGATCCTGGTCGGCTGGGGCATGCAGCGCCGCGGAAACGGGGCGGCCATCGTGCGAGCCCTGTCCGCGCTGGGCGCGCTCTCCGGCAACATCGGGGTCCCGGGGGGCGGCTGCTCCTTCTACTTCAAGCGACGGGGCGCCTTCGACGTCTCCTTCGTCCGTGGCAAAAAGGTGGCACCGCGCACGCTCTCCGAGCCACTCCTGGGTCGCGAGATCCTCGACTCGGACGAACCACCCATCCGCGCGGTGTGGGTGAGCAGCGCGAACCCGGTGGCCATGCTGCCCGACAGCCGCACCGTGGCCCGTGCCCTGGAGACCCGGGAGCTTGTGGTGGTGTGTGACGCGTTCCTCACCGACACTGCACGTCGCGCCCACGTTGTCCTCCCCACGACGACGCTGCTGGAGGACGACGACATCGTCGGCGCCTATGGTCACCACTACCTGGGGGAGGTGCGCCCGGTCGTGCCGCCGGCCGGCGAGGCGCGGACCGACCTGCAGATCCTCCAGGACCTCGCGCCGCGGGTGGGGCTCGATGGGGTGCTGGACCGCACCCCCCGGCAGTGGAAGGAACAACTTCTGCGCCGGGTTTCGGATCGCGGCGCCAGCCTCGCCGACCTGGAGCGGGGCCCGGTGCGGAACCCGGACGCGCCGCAGGTACTTTTCGAGGGACACCGCTTCCCCACCCCGAGCGGGCGGATGCGGCTGATCACCACGCTTCCGCAACCGCTGGACGACGCAGACCCACGTTTCGACCTGTTCCTGCTGAGCAACTCGACCCGGTATGCCCAGGGCTCACAGTGGTCGTCCGAACGGCGGCTTCACGCGGGCATCGCCACGGTCCACCCCGATACCGCAGCCCGGGTCGGGCTCGGGCCCGGGGATCCGGCCCGGCTCGAGAGCCCGATCGGCAGCATGCGGGTCACCGTGCGTACCGACGCGCGGCAGCGGAGAGACGTGGTGATCATCCCCAAGGGGGGCTGGCTGGACGAAGGCACCTGTGCCAACGTGCTCGTCTCGGCCCGGCTCACCGACCAGGGCGAGGGCGCGGCATACCTCGACACCTGGGTACGCCTGGTTCCCCTGGGTTAGTCCCGAGGGCCACTCTCTGGGAGCACGAGCATGAACCTTCCCGACATCAAGTGTCTGGTGACCGGCGGCGCCTCGGGCATGGGACGCGCGTTCACCCTTTCGCTGGCGCGTGACGGCGCGGACGTCGCCTTCTGTGACCTGGACGAAGCAGGAATCGCCGAGGTGGAGGCCGCGGGTCGGGACCTGCCCGGCAAGGTGGTCGGGTTCGTCGCGAACGTGGGGATCGAACAGGACGTCGCCAAGCTGATCGGCGATGCGTACGACGCCCTGGGCGGCTTGAACGCCCTGGTCAACAACGCCGGGATCTTCCGCGACGGGCTGCTGGTCAAGCCAGACAAGGAGACCGGCGTCGTCCGGCGGATGTCCCTCGACAAGTGGAACGCGGTGATCCAGGTCGACCTCACCGGTCCTTTCCTGTGCACCCGAGAGTTCGCGGCGAAGGTGATCGAGACGGGCACCCGGCCCGCGGTGCTGGTGAACATCTCGTCGGTCTCGCGCCATGGGAACGTCGGGCAGTCGAACTACTCGGCGGCCAAGGCCGGGCTGGTGGCGGACACCAAGCTTTGGGCCCAGGAGCTTGCGCGGTACGGGATCCGGACCGGGGTGGTGGCGCCGGGGTTCATCGACACCCCGATCCTGCAGGCCATGCGCCCGGAGATCCTCGACGGGCTGGTGAAGCGGGTGCCCCTGCGGCGAACAGGCTCCACCGAGGAGATCTACCTGGCGGTGAAGTTCATCTTCGAGTGCGACTACTTCACCGGCCGATGCGTAGACGTCGACGGCGGCCTGACCCTCTAGCCCGCATCCCGTGAGGGATGTGGGCCAAGCGCGCGCCTACTCCTCGCCAGGGGTCTCGGTCTCCTCGACGATGTCCTGGTGCTTGCGGCGCTGCACGAACCGGATGCGAAGATCATAGAGCACGCTGTCGAGGAGCTTCTTCTCCTCCTCGTCCAGGTTGCCGCGCGTCTTCTCCTCCAGCACCCCGATGAGATCGATGGTCTGGCGGGCGAGCGGCAGGTTGACGGTCCGCTCCTTGGTGGTGGGATCGGCGATCTCGCCGAGGTTGACCATGGCCGAAGAGGCCAGGGACACGATGAAGGAAGCGAAGTTGATGGGGATCTCACGTTCGGTGGGCACGTTGCCTCCGGTCGTCTGCGGTCCCCCTGGTGTAGTGACCGCTTCGGTGGTCGGCAACCCATGTCTGTTTGCGACATCCCCTCCATGCCGGTAGCTTGCAGGAGATCCCCTGGGGGTGACGTGATCCGTATGTTCCTGGCCCTGGCGTTCCTGATGTGCCTCCAGGTGCAGGCCGCTCCCGTCGCGCACGCCGAAGAGATCACCGCCCAGGAACGGTACGAGTTGGGGCTGAAGTACATGCGCCGCGGCTACTTCACCAAGGCGCTGGAGCAGCTGAACCGGGTCCGTAACTACCACCGCGACGACCCGGTGTCGGTCCTGGCTGAGTTGGCCATCGCGGACCTGTACTTCAAGAAGGGTGAGTACGAGCAGTCCCGTCTCGCCTACGAGGACTTCGCGCGCCTCCACCGCGGGCACGAGCAGATGGACTACGTGGTCTACCGTACCGGCCTGTCGATCTACCGGCGCGCCCCAAAGCTCGCGGGTCGCGATCAGGTGCCGACCCAGCAGGCGGTGAACACCTGGACCGGGTTCCGATCCCGGTTCCCGAGCTCGGAGCACGTCGACGACGTGGAGCGGATGCTGGACAAGTGTCGCGAGCGCCTGGCCTCCAAGGAGCTGTACATCGCGAAATTCTACCGTCGCCGCAGCGCCTGGAAGGCGGTTCGCATGCGCAGCGCCACCCTGCTCAAGCGGTACCCCACCTCCCAGCACGTCCCCGAGGCGCTCTACCTGCAGGGGCAAGCACTGCATGCCTGGGGGAACGTCGGAGAAGCCACCGCGATCCGTGAGCGCCTCGCCGTGGACTACCCCGACTCCCCGATGCTGGGGAAGCTGGATCGCACCTTGGAGGGCCCTCCCGGCACCCCGCCCGACGAGACAGTCTTCGTCCGACCCTACCGGGTATCCACGGGGCTCCAGGGGGTCTACTGACCCAATAGGCGGTCAACACCGTTCGTTTTCGTTGACACCCGCTCCAGCACTCGGCTAATGATGCCCGCTACCCATCGCACCGAGTGGAGGAGTCGTGATGAATCGCTTGCCCGTGGGGCTTATCGTACTCGCATGTACCGCGTTGGTGGCCTGTAAGGGCGACGACACCGACATCGACGATACCGACACCTGTGAGAATGCCGTCCTGGAGACCTACCCGGTGGATGGGGAGACGGGGGCCTACTACCGCACCTCCATCGAGGTGAAGTTCGACGATTTCGAGGACGGGGCGACCTTCACCGTCACCGACGCGGGCGGCACCGAGGTCACGGGGACCCAGACCTGGGTCGGCGACCGGCTCATCCTCGAACCGGCCAGCCCGTTGGCCGCGCAGACCACCTACACCACGAGCATCGACTTCTCCTGCGGCACCCCCTCGGTGAGTTGGACCACCAGCGAGGTGGGCGGGGCCCTGGGCACGCCAGCCAACCTCAACGGGCGGAGCTACTTGCTCGACCTGGCCTCCGGCCGCTTCGTGGAGCCCGAGGGCGTGGGCGATTTCCTGGGCGACTACCTGGACCAGATCGTGCTGGTGGGCGTGGACACCGCCTCCGCCACCGAGATCCAGATGCTCGGCGCGCTCGGGTACGAGAATACCAACGACAGCAAGATCTACCAGGAGCCCTGCATCCCCTCCATCGACTTCCCGATGGCCGACTTCATCGGGAACCCGTTCTTCAACGTGGGCCCGGAGGACACCACCCTCAGCGTGGCCGGCTTCGAGGTGGACATCCAGGATCTCCAGGTCTCCGGCGCCTTCGCCCCGGACGGCACCTACATCTCCGGCGCCAC
>JAFDJI010000760.1 GCA_019307545.1 Deltaproteobacteria bacterium
GCCCTGGCCGACCTGCTCCAGCACCACCTCGAGACGGGCGTCCTCCCAGGTCCAGGCCGTGCGGACCTCCCGGAACTGGTGCCGGTACACGAACTGGTCGAACAGCCAGCCGAGATGGGTGCCCGACGCGTCCTCCAGGGCGCGGCGGAAGTCGGAGGACTCCACCAGGCGGCCCTGGTTGTCCCGCACATAGGCCCGGATGGCCGCGTCGAAGACCTCGTCGCCCAGGTGTTTGCGGAGCATGTGCAACAGCACCCCGCCCCGCCCGTACAGGGTGCCGGCCGAGGCGGAATCCCGGTCCCCCACCCGGGCCCAGGAGCGGACTGCGAGGGGGGCTTGCTCCGTCAGCGCGTTCTCGTGCCAGCCGTACAGGGTGGTGGCGAAGAACTCCGGACCGCGGGTCTCGGCCTGCCAGCGGGCGGCGTAGTAGGACGCGAAGCTCTCGTTGAGCCACACCTCGCGCCATCCGTAGCAGGTGAGCAGGTCGCCGAACCACTGGTGGGCCAACTCGTGCACCAGCACCATCTCTGCGTGAACGCCGCGGTCGCCGTCCGTCGGGACCAGGAACCGGTGGGACAGCACCGTGAGCGAGGCGTTCTCCATCCCGCCGTACAGAAAGCGCTGCACGAAGAGTTGGCGGTACACCGGGTACGGGTAGTTGGTCCCCAGCACCTTGTTGAACCAGGCCACCGATGCGCCGGTGATGCCGGTGGTGAGGTGTGCCTGCTCCTGGCTGACATAGGCGGGGACGATGAACTCGAGGGGCACCGGCGCCGGTTCGGTGTACACCGCGTAGTCCCCCACCGCGAGCGCCACCAGGTAGGCGGGGATGGACTGCTCCAGGGCGTAGGACCAGCGCGTCCAACCCGGCGTCGCGGGGGCGGTCTCCAACAGCGCTCCGTTGGTGGTGGCGTGCAGCGCCTCGGGCGCGGTGATCGTCGCGCTGTAGGTGAACCGGTCGTTCGGGTAGTCCCAGCACGGGAACCAGTACTGGTTGTCCTCCGCCTGGCCGTGGGTCCACGCCTCGAGGATCCGGTCGGCGCCGTCGTCAGGGACCCGGAAGTGGATGCCGGTCTCCGGTTGTGCGGACCAGTCGACGGCCACCTCGAGTTGGTCCCCGCGCACCGGCACCGGGATCTCCAGCACTCCCGGTCGGGTGCGCCAGCCCTCCACCACCACCCCACCGATCCGCACCTCGGTGATGTCGAGCGCGGTCTGGTCGAGGCGGAGGTGTCCGGAGCGACGTCCCAACGGGATCACGGTGTGGGTGGCGGTGCCCGAGATCGTGCCTGCTTCCGGGTCGATGGTGACGTCCAGGTCGAGGTGTCGGACATCCCAGTGGCGGTCCGGCATCACCTCGCCCGGACGATCTCGGGTGGGCCCTTCGCTGGCCAGGGCAGGAGCGGCGTACAGGGCGAGGGCCAATATCGGCAGGCGCATGGGGACGTTCCTCGCGGCGGGCCTGTGAATGGGCCGTGAAACCCGCGCCGAGCACGTATCGGTCCCCCGCCCGATTCGGCTACAACAGGATCCTTCCATCTCCGGAGGCCGCCCTGTCCCTCGCGCTCCTCCTCCTCGGGTCCGCCGCGCTTGCGGGGTATGGCGACCCGGTCGACGGCCACCCTTCCCGTTCCGAGCGCGCGCTCCACCTGTGGACCAACGCCGCTCGGGTCGCGCCCGACGCCTTCGAGGACTTCTACGCCCTCGGGGGGTGCTCGGTATCGGACTTCAGCGCCGATGAGCGCACCCCCAAGTCGCCCCTGCGCTGGCAGTTGGAGCTGAACCGCGCCGCCCGGTCCCACTCCGAAGACATGGAGACGAACGGGTTCGTGGGGCACGACAGCTTCGACGGGACCCTGTGGGCCGATCGCCTGGCGTCCTACTACCCCTTCCCCACCGTCGGGGAGAACGTGGCCCAGACCTACGGCGGGACCACTGACGCGGTGTTCTCGGTGTGGATGTGCTCCCGGTCGGGCCACCGGGGGAACATCATGTCCGACACCTGGGAAGAGCTGGGGACCGGCACCGCGGGCATGTACTTCACCCAGGACTTCGGCGCGCGGGGGGTATCACCCCGTCCGCTCTCCATGGGGTTGCACTTCCCGTCCGACCCGGAGGACGAGGTGGTGTTCCGGGTGGACTGGACCGGCGAGACCGCCCCCGACGCCCTGGTGGTGGTGCTGGATGGGTGGCCCTTGGAAGGGGAGTTGGAGTACGGCGTCCCCGAGAACGGGGTGTACGCCACGACGGTGCTCCTCGACGCTGGGGGCGGCTGTCACGCGTACTGGTTCAAGGCGTTGCTGGACGGCGAAGAGACCCGGTTCCCCGAGGAGGGCAGCTACGGCTGGGGCGACTGCGCCTTCGACGATCCGGACGCGCGGTGGGTGGACCGTCAGTCGTGGGGAGACGAAGTCCCCAAGGACGGTTGCGGGTGCGCCTACGGCGGCGCCGTGCCCTGGGCGGTGGCCCTGCTTCCCCTGTTCGTCCTGCGACGCCGGGTCAGCCGGCCAGCTTCTTCTGGATGAGGTCCAGCGCCAGCTCGGCGGCCCGCTCGTAGGAGGCCTGGACCTCGCGCAGGATGACCTTTTCGATTTGCCCGCCTATCAGGGGGAGGCGCACCACGACGTCCCCGGTGACGGT
>JAFDJI010000761.1 GCA_019307545.1 Deltaproteobacteria bacterium
GCGCACGATCGTGGGCGCTTCCACCGATCGATCGGGTATCGGTGGGTCCGAGGCTCGGCATGCGCCGCCTGCCAAGGCAAGCCCGGCCCACAACCACCGCCATCGCCCGCCGTCGGGTCGCCAGGGTCGTCGGTCCATCTAGCCGGCGCCTCCCGGGCCAATATACTGTCCCGAGCCCACCGGGAGACCTCTACCCCTTGCCTGCCGCCCCCCGAATCCGCGTCGCCCTGCTGGTCCCCATCGCAGTGGCCTTTGCCCTGGCCGCGTGCCCGACGCTGGACAACCCGTTCCTGCCCCTTCCCGAGCCGAGCTACGACGAGTACGTGGCCTACGTCCAGCCGATCGTGGGGGAGAGCTGCGCTTCCCTCGGATGCCACGGTGCCAACGACCGGACCCTGACCCTGTACGCGACGGACTATCTGCGCGCGACGACCCCCCCCGGGACCCCGCTGGATCCCGACCACCTCACTCCGGGGGAGCTGCGGTGGAACTACGACGGGATGCGGATGCGCCTCGTCGACGAGACGTCCGCGGACACTGCCGTACTCCTCCTCAAGAACCTTGATCCGGCGGAGGGGGGCATCGAGCACGGCGACGGTCTGGTGGTGTTCGAGAGCCGCGAGGACCCGGACTTCCAGACCCTGCGGGACTGGATCGAGGGGGGTCTTTGAGCGGTCGCGCCACGCTGGGTTGCCTCGCGCTCCTCCTGTCCTCCTGTCCGGCCCGCAAGGCACCGCCGCCGGGCACCCCCGAGTTCCACGGCGAGGGCGGCCTCAGCGTGTACCGCAATGACGACGACCTCACCGTGATCAGCCCATGGGTCAACGCCACCCAGGTGGTCTCCGGGCCCGTCTCGGTGACGGCCGGTTGGACGGCGGACGTCATCAGCGCCGCGACGGTGGATTTGGTGTCCCAGGCCACCCGCCCCTTCCGGGACACCCGAAAGGAGGGCCACGTCGGGGTACAGGTGGACCTTTCCGAGGTCCGCGCGGGGGCGACCTACTACCTCAGCGTGGAGCACGACACCATCTCCCACACCGCGTCGGCCAGCGGCGACGTGGACCTGCTCTCCCGCAACCTCACCCTGGGCTTGAGCTACGGGTTCTCGGCCATCCGGTTCGGGACGGCGTTCGAGCCACGTGCCCTGTGGACATCGCGGTGGATCCACCAGGTCGATGCGTCCGCGACCCAGCTGCTTGGCCCGGCCACCCTGGCCTCGGCCACCTATACCTTTCAGTACACCAACGGGGACCTGGCGAGCGCCTACCGGATGGTGCCGCTGTTCCCCACCAGCGAGACCCTGTGGACCCGTCCCAACGCCCAGTGGGTGTACGAGCGCCATCCCGAGCGTCGCTTCCGCCACGCCATCTCCGTGACGGGGCGACACGCGCTGGGCGATCGGGTTTTCCTCAACGCCGGGTACCGCGGCTACCTCGACAGCTGGGCGATGCGGTCCAACGCCGGAGAGTTGGGGGTGGGGTTCGACCTGGGCCGCGGCTTCGTGGTGGAGGCCTCGGACCGGTTCCACTGGCAATCCTCGGTCAGCTTCTACCGGTCGGCGTACACGGTGAACCGGGAGTACATCACCGCCGACCGTCGCCTGGCGAAGCTGATGACCAACATCGCCGCGCTCTCGCTGCGGCCCCGGACCGAGCAGACCGAGTGGTTGATTCGCGGCGAGTTGCACTGGACCCGATACCCAGACCACCAGATCCTGCTGGGCGATGACCTTGTCGATACCCCTGACGTGTGGGGCTTCGTGGGCCAGGTGGGGTTCGGCCTGGACGTGCCGTGAGGGCGGCTCGCCGATGGGCGGTTACGCTGCAGCCGATGAGAATCACCCTGCCATTGCTGCTCCTCCTTCCCGCGCTGGTGGTTGCCACCGCCGGATGCGCCACGGTGCGACCCTGGGAGCGGGAACGGCTGAGCCATCCCTGCATGTTGGTCCAACCACAGCTCGGCGACGGGTACCGGGCGCACCTCCTCCCCATCCGAGAGGGGGCGGTGGACAGCGCGGGCGCCATCGGCGCCGGGTGCGGCTGCAACTAGGAAAGAGCCATGGAGATACTCATCATCGTCCAGGACTCGCCGTACGGATCGGAGCGCCCGTACCAGGCGCTTCGCATGGCGGATGCCCTGCTCAAGCTCGAGGACGCTCTGGAGCTGACCGTCTACCTGACCGCCGATGGGGTGCAGTGCGCCAAGAAGGGGCAGGTGACGCCCAAGGGCTACTACAACATCGAGCGCATGCTCAAGCCGGTCCTCAAGAAAGGCTTGGTGATCGCTTGCCGGATGTGCCTGGAGGCTCGCGGCCTGGGCGAGGACGACCTGATGGACGGTGTCCGTCAGGTGCCCCTGGCAGAGGGGGCCACCTTGGTACTCGAGGCGGACAAGGTCCTCACGTACTGAGACCGAGAGGACGAGCGGCAGGCGCCTACGATCAGCGCCCACGCACCGACCACGGTGCGTCCTGGGACCTCCGCTCCCGCCACCTGGTGACCGCCTCGACATCCTTCGCCTGCATCGCGTACCCCTCGAGGAGGTCGAGGAGTCCGGGGTCGCCGGGATTCCGCTCGTAGGCCTCGGCCGCCACCCGCCGCGCGCCGTCCACGTCCCCCGAGGAGGCGAGGGCCAC
>JAFDJI010000762.1 GCA_019307545.1 Deltaproteobacteria bacterium
GATCCGCGAGGGGACGATGCTAGGGGAGGATCAGTGGCGCTGGTTGGAACAGCAACTCCGTGAGCCGGCGGACGTGCGGTTGATCGGCACCAGCACCCAGCTGCTCGGGGAGTTCAACGGCTACGAGGCCTGGGCGAACCTGCCCCACGAGCGCGAGCGCATGCTGCGCCTCCTTGAAGAGACGGGTGCCGGTGCCCACACGCTGCTGTTGAGTGGGGACGCCCATTGGGCGGAGCTGTCCCAAGTGGGCGACGGCGACCAGGTGCTGTTCGAGCTCACCTCCAGCGGGCTCACCGAGACCTGGCCGACCTTCGGTCCGAACACCCACCGGGTGGGCGAGCCCTACACCGAGGCGAACTTCGGGTTGGTGACCATCGATTGGGATGCGGGGCTCCTGGTGACCCTCGAGGTGCGCGACGTGGAGGGGCGGGCGCAGATCACCCACCAGGTGAAGCTCTCGGCGGCCGCAGACGGGCCCTGAGACAGACCTCGCCGGAGCGACCCCTCCCCTGAGCGAGTAAGCTGATCACGGCTCTGGAGGATGACCTATGTACGCGACCCGTCCAGCCCTGGCTGTCCTGGTGGCCACGCTCATGGGCTGCACCTCGGAGAACGAGATCATCAACCTGGTCGGCGGTGATGGAGAGCTGCGCTTCAACCTCCAGTTCACCAACGAGGGGAATGTCGACCTCGATCTCCACGTGGTCACGCCGCTCAGTGAGGAGATCTACTACGTGGATATGGAGGACACGACCGGCGGCGAGTTGGACGTCGACTGCCTGTGCTTCGATTGCCCCAACGGTCCCAACGAGAACATCTACTGGCGCTACGGAATCGGAGCGGAGTCCGGGACCTACCGGGTGTCGGTGGTCTACTACGGTCAGTGTGGATTCGACTTCCCGCCGCCGTCCTCGGACTACACCCTGCGGCTCATGGAGGGTGGAACGATCCTCGAGACCCACACCGGCACGCTCCATGACATCGACGAGACGGACGCCTTCAACCACGTCTACACCGCGCTGGAATGAGCTGCCTGGCAGGCTAGCGTCGCGGTCTGGGCGCAGCAGGCCTCAATCCACAGCCGATCCGGACTCCTCGAAGCAAGTGCGGACATAGGCGTGGATATCGCCGACCGTGCGGGTCTCGGCGATCGCCTTCTCGTCGATCCGGAGCCCGAAGGCCTTCTCGAGCGCCACGACCATGTCGACGCCGTCGAGGCTGTCCAGGTCGAGGTCTTCGCGCAGGCGTGCCTCGGGCACCACCGCATCGGCGTCCAACTCGAACTCGGTGATCAGGATGTCGTCGACCTTCGCGATGATCTCTTCGATCGTCATCTCAGCCGCCTGGTGCGAGCGCCCGGCTTAACGGCGGGTGCGAGCGGGAGCAAACCCATGGAGGGCGCGGTGTTGGGGCCTGTCGGCCCGGCTCAGCAGGACATTCCGCCGTCGATTACGAACACCTGTCCGGTGATGTACGACGCCCGGGGACCGACGAGGAACCGGACCAACGGCGCGACGTCTTCCGGGGTGCCGAACCGCCGCATCGGGATCCGCCGCCTCGCCTCCTCGCGGGCCAGGTCGGACAGGTCGGAGGTCATGTCGGTCTCGATGAAGCCCGGCGCGATGACGTTGATCCGGACGCGTCGCTTGGCGACCTCCGTCGCCATGACCCGGCTCATGGCGATGATCGCGGCCTTGGACGCCGCGTAGTTGACCTGGCCCCGGTTGGCGCGGATGCCCGACACGCTCGAGAGGTTGACGATGGCGCCGCTGCGGCGCTTGGTCATGGCTCGCAGCACTGCACGGCACATCCGGAAACAGCTGTCCGCGTTGGTCCTGACCACCTGCTCCCATTGCGCGTCCGGCATGGTGAGCGAAAGCCCGTCCGCGACGACGCCGGCGTTGTTCACCAGGATGTCCACCGGTCCCCACTCCTCTGCTGCAGCCACCAACGCGGTGGCGCCCTCGGTGGTGGAGACGTCCGCCTGAACGGCTCGTGCGCCGGGGATCTGGGCGGCCACCTCCTCGGCCTGTTCGGTCCGCGACCGGTAGTTCACCACCACCCGCGCGCCGGCCTGGCCGATCTCGAGCGCGATTGCGCGGCCGATCCCGCGGCTTGCTCCGGTGACGATGGCGATCCTGCCGTCGAGATCCAAGGTCGACCCCCTAGGGTTCGCGCGCCAGGTCGGGGTGCGCGAGCACCACGGCGGTGTTGATGCCGCCGAAAGCGAAGTTGGTGGAGAGTACCCGCGACAACGGCTTGTCCAGCGGCGCGGTGGGAAGGGCGATGGCGGCGACGTCCGGTTCGACCAGGTTCCGGGTCGGCGGGACCACCCCGCGGGCCATCGCCTCGATGCAGATGATGGCCTCGATGGCACCACAGGCGCCCATGGTGTGACCCAGGTTTCCCTTCGCGGAGCTGACCGGGACATCGCTTCCGAACACCCGGTGCAGGGCCTCGGCCTCTGCGGCGTCGCCGACCGGGGTGCGGGTGGCGTGTGCGTTGACCTAGTCGATCGCCTCCGGCGGACACCCCGCATCTTCCAGCGCGAGGCGAACGACGGCCTCCATTCCCTCGGCGGCCGGCGACGCCATGTTCATCGCGTCCGAGGTCCCGCCATAGCCGAGGACCTC
>JAFDJI010000763.1 GCA_019307545.1 Deltaproteobacteria bacterium
ACGCAAGGCGCTTGACCTGCCGACGGACAAGGAGCTGACGCGGCGTGCGGAGCTGGGCCTCGAACTCTCCCGGCCCGAGCTGTCGGTGCTGTCCTCCTTCGTGAAGATGTACGTGTTCCAATCGCTCATGGAGGACGGGCCGAAGAACCTGCCGGGCTACGACGTGTTCTTGACCGAGTACTTCCCCAGGGCGGTGCAGGAACGCTATCCGGACGAGATCCGCGCCCACATGCTCGCAGACGAGATCGCCGCCACCATTGCTACCACCCGCATCGTCGCAGACGCGGGCGCGGCCTACATCCCCATTGCCATCGAGACCACCGGTCGTTCGGTGCTGGAAATCTGCACCGCGTACCTCAAGGCACAGGTGCTCTCCAAGGCCGCCGAGGTCCGGATCACCCTGGAGCAGCTCCGCACCGAGGTCGCCCTCAACGACCTCGCACGCGCCTGGGTCAGCGTGGACGAGGGCACCAAGGGGGTGGCGGCGTACTGGCTCTCCGCCCACGAGCGGCCGCCCACGGACGAAGAGCTCCAGGACATGCTGTTCTCGGTGGACGAGGTGTACAAGGCCCAGGCGTCCGAGGTACGCTTGAAGAACGAAGACCTGCTGGACGAAATCCTCGCCGCCCAGATCCCCGAGGAGGTGGCCACCCGGGTGCTCAAGGCCCGGTACCTGAACACCGCACTGATGGTGTGGGCGGAGGCCAAGAAGGGCGGCATCCCCGTCCACGACATGGCCATCCAGAACCTGGCGGTGGGCAGGGCCACCGGCCTTCAGACGGTCCTCGACGATATCGCAACCCGGTCGGCCGTCGGCCGATGGGACCCCATCGCCCTGAGCATCCTCCATCGGCAGTACAGCAAGCTACTGCGCGCCACCGTGCTGAACACACCCCTGGAGGTGAACGGCCAGAGTGTGGACGAACTCGCCCCGTACCTCCGCACCCGGTACCTCTCTGAGATCCGCGCCACCGTGGACGAGTTGCTCGTAGGGGAGGAGGGGCCACCCTCGGTCGCGACGCTGGTCGTGCTCCAAGAGCGGCTAGAGGGAGTGCTGGGGCGGTTCGGGGTGAAGTAGCGAGTGGACGCGATGCCGAGACCCCTTTTGCTGGCGAGCGCCTCTCCACGGCGGCGGCGGCTCCTGGAGTGGGCCGGCTTTCGGGTGGAGGTCCGACCGGCGACCGTGGACGAGTCCTGGGACGGCGAGGCACCCATGGCCCATGCCCGCGTGCTCGCAGAGAAGAAGGCGACCACCGGGCCCAGCGACCGGGTGGTGCTGGCCGCCGACACCGTGGTGCACCGGAAAGACCGGGTGTTCGGGAAGCCCCGCGACCGCGAGGACGCGGCACGCATTCTCCGCGATCTTTCCGGGGCCTGGCACGAGGTCACCACCGGGGTTTGCGTGCGGAGCGGTGGCCATTCGGGGTCGTTCGCGATCACCACCCAGGTCCGGTTCCGGGAGTTGACCGGTGCCGAAATCACGGCCTACCTCGCCACGGGTGAGGCGGACGACAAGGCGGGAGCCTATGGGATCCAGGGGCGTGCCGGCGTGTTCGTCGCCGAGATCGAGGGGTCGTGGACCAACGTGATGGGGCTGCCGCTCGAGGCCTGCATCGAGGCGCTGGCGGCGTGCGGAGTTGTGCCATGGGCGTGAGGATCGAGGAGCGCCTCTTGGAAGTACGGGCGGGGATCGCAGCGGCATGCGCCGCGGCAGGCCGGGCTACCACCGAGGTGAAGCTGGTGGCGGTGAGCAAGAAACACCCCCCCGAGCGGATCAGGGAAGCCTATGCCGCGGGCCAGCGCGACTTCGGGGAGAACTATGCCCAGGAACTGCGGGACAAAGCGCGGGCGCTCTCCGATCTCCCGGAAATCCGCTGGCACTTCATCGGCCGCATCCAGTCCAACAAGGCCCGATACATCGTCCCCCTTGCCATCCGGGTGCATGCAGTGGACAGCGTGTCCCACGCCCAGGCGCTCGCGAAGCGCGCACGGGAGGCGCCGGTGCCGTGCCTGGTGGAGGTGAACCTCTCTCTGGAAGCCACCAAGGCTGGGGCCACGGAGGCGGAGGCCCTTACGCTGTGCGAAGCACTCCACGGCATCGAGGGCATCGACCTCAAGGGCTTGATGACCATGCCCCCCTACGTCCACGACCCCGAGGTGGTGGCGCCGTTGTTCGCTCGGCTGGCGCATCTCGCCGCCGAAGGACGCCGCCGCGGGCTCCCCCTTCATGAGCTCTCCATGGGGATGACCGTGGACTACCCGGTGGCCATCCGGCACGGCGCCACCTGGGTGCGCATCGGCACCGCGATCTTCGGCCCCCGCGAAGGCTGACGCCAACGACCGCGTTTCGGGTCAGAAGGTGAACTCCACCCGCTCGATGGCTCCAGCGCTGATATCGACCGTCTTCGACTGCTCGGTGTCGGGGCGACCTGGTAGGGCTGCACCCAGGATGTAGATGCCCGGGGTCACGGGCAGGTCCAGCGGCGCGTAGTCGACTGGGCGACCGTTGAGGGTGATGAGCACCTTGCGGTTGGCACGCACCTTGAGCGTACCCGTCCTGGTGACAACGGGCGCCGTTCGCACGGGAGCGGGCTTCGGGCGGGGTGCGGGGCGTGCTGCCGAGG
>JAFDJI010000764.1 GCA_019307545.1 Deltaproteobacteria bacterium
GCTTCGCATTTCATCTGCTTCCCGTACGAGAGCCGTCGCACCGGCATCTACCCCGCCGGGGGTGTGCGCAATCCCATGGACGGCGTGGGTAGCCGGGAGGATGCGGCGGGGGCGGCGTTGAAGGCGATCCAGTGTGTCGAGATGACCTCCAGGGGGGAGGCGGTCCATCCGCGCGCAGGCGATACGAGCTATCCCGACTTCTTCCTGCAGCGATGTACGCAATGCAAGCGCTGCACCGAGGAGTGTCCTTTCGGGACGCTCAACGAGGACGAGAAGGGCACTCCCGAGCTTGCGGCCACGCGGTGCCGCCGGTGCGGGATCTGTTTGGGAGCTTGCCCCGAACGGATCATCTCCTTCAAGGACTACTCGATCGACATCGTGGGGACGATGATCAAGGCGATCGAGGTCCCGGACGAGGACGACGAGAAGCCGAGGATATTGGCGCTGCTATGTGAGAACGACGCTTTCCCGGCCATGGATCTGGTGGGCCAGCACCGTCTCACGTACAGCCCCTTCATTCGAATCATCCCCGTGAGATGCCTGGGTTCGGTCAACATCGCCTGGGTCAAGGAGGCGTTCTCGGCCGGGTACGACGGCGTGCTGCTCATCGGCTGCAAGTACGGGGACGACTACCAATGCCACTTCATCAAGGGGAGCGAGTTGGCCGTTTCCCGAAGTGACAACATCCGGGAGCACCTCGAGACGATGGCGATGGAAAACGAGAGGGTGGAGCTCCACCAGTTCCAGATCTCCGAGTACTACCAGCTCCCGACGTTCTTCGAGGACATGGCAGAGGTCATCGATGAGTACGGGATGAACCCGTTCAAGGGGATGTGAAGAGATGAAGCCGGTTCGGATGGAGCCAGACCTCCAATTCATCCGGACGTTGGGGGACGAGGTCGGACCCACTTTCAAGAAGTGTTTCCAGTGCGGTACCTGCTCGACGACGTGCGAGCTCTCGCCAGAGATCGACCCGTTCCCCCGCAAGGAGATGGCTTGGGCCGTCTGGGGGCAGAAGGACCGCCTGCTGGCCGACCCGGATGTGTGGCTCTGCCACCAGTGCAATGACTGCTCGACCCGGTGCCCGCGCAACGCCCGGCCCGGAGACGTGCTGGCTGCCATCCGCCGGGAGCAGATCCTGCACTATGCATTTCCCCGTTTCGTGGCCCGGTGGCTGCGACAGCCGAGGTTCATCCCGTTCCTGCTGGCCATACCCGCCGTCCTGTTGACCGCGGCTCGCCTTCTGAGGGACCCGCTGGGAGGCGCCCTCGGCTTTTCGAGGTTCACGGAAGACCGGATCTCGTACTCGTTTTCGAGCGAGTTCCCGCACTGGCTGATCAACAGCTTCTTCGGGTTCTTCAGCCTCCTGGTCCTGATCATCACCATCGTCGGGGTGTGGCGCTTCTGGCAGGCCATGAAGACGACGGTGCCACCGGAGAGACTCGCCAACCCAGCCAAGGGGCTGGGCGCGAGCATCCTGTCGACGCTCAAGACCCTGTGGCTGCACGAACGCTTCACGAAGTGCGGGACGACGCGCTCGCGGTACTCGTCCCACATGCTCGTCTTCTACGGCTTCCTGGCGCTGTGTGTCGTGACCCTCTGGGTGATCACCGGCAAGCACAACCCCTTGATCTCCCACGAGTTCGTCTATCCGTTCCCCTTCTGGAGCCCGTGGAAGGCGCTGGCCAACCTGGCCGGCCTCGCGATCGCCACCGGCTGTCTGCTGATGATCCGGGATCGCCTGAAACAGACTCGGGAGGCCGTCGGCAGCACCTACTACGACTGGGCGTTCATCCTGTTGCTGTTGTTCGTGGTGCTCACGGGGTTCGGCACCGAGGTCATGCACTTCGCGCGGATGGAACCCCACCGGCACATCATGTACTTCCTGCACCTGGTCCTCATCTTCGCGCTCCTCATGTACTTGCCCTACTCCAAGCTCGCGCACGTGGTCTATCGGCTGGCCGCCTTGATCTTCGCCGAGCGTACGGGCCGGGAGATCCCCCGCGTGGCCGGCGGGACCCGGGCCGAGCCGGCAGGAGGTGGCGAATGAACGATCGCACCTGGCTCGGGAGGAACACGACGACGCTTGCGGCGGTCGCGCCTCTGGCACTCATCGCCCTGCCAATCCTCTACAGCGCCACCGACACGCTCTTCGCGCAGGAACCCGAGGTGTTCCTGGAGCTGCCCACAGACCACGACAGGTGCGTCAGGGACACCGAGTACATGCGGTTCCATCACATGGACCTGCTCTTGGAGATCCGGGACCAGGTCCAGCGAGACGGGAAGCGCACACAGGACGTCGGGTTCACCGCCTGCGTCCCGCCGGAGGGCCAGACGGAGTGCTACCTCTGCAGGGACTGCCACTCGAACCGAGCCGAGTTCTGCAACCGCTGCCACAACGCGGTGGACCTGAAACCAGATTGTTTCGGGTGCCACTACTACCCGGAAATCCCCGTCCGGGAGGAAGAACCATGAATCGAAGGAGTTTCCTGACGGCCGCCGGAGGGGTGGTCCTGTTCGGGGGGGCGTCCGTGGTCGGGGTGCCCATGATGGTGCCCTACACCGGGATTCCCCCCTCGAAGGACTCGGCGTTGGCCGGGCGCCGGATGGGAAT
>JAFDJI010000765.1 GCA_019307545.1 Deltaproteobacteria bacterium
TTCGCTCTCTTCCTCGTCCACGTCCTCCGCAACAATCGCCGGGCCCTCCCGTTCGCGCCAGGCCGTGCCTGGCGGCACGGACAGCGCCGAGGCGATCTCGGCCAGGACCTCCCGCTCGGAGCCGTCCACCTTCAACAACCCGAAGAACCCGCCAGCTGCCATTGCCACGTGCTCGGAGAGCACGACGACGTCATCCAGGGTGTTGAGGTCGAAGGATCCCCGCGTCCGGGACGTGAGGGCGAGCAGGGCTTGCCGACCCCGCGCCAGGTAGTCCTTGGAGGGGGGGTATCGCAGCCAGTTCTCGAGGACCCGGCATCCCTCCTCTCGGAGGTGATAGCGCTCGATCGCCAGGGTCGAGATCAGCGCCCGCTCCTCTTCCTGAACCGTTCCGTCTGCCCAAGCCACCTGTACCAGGGGGAGCAGGGCAAGGACCCGGTGGCTGTGCTCGTCGATGCCGAGGTGTACGAGCGCCTTGTGTAGCTCCGCGTCTTCCATCTCAAGGAGTGTAGCGAAGACGTACCCCCCGAGGTGAGGTCTGTGCTGGCTGGGTGGACCGCCCAGCAGCGGCGGACTATAGGCGCGCCAGATTTCCCCCTTTGTTGCTCTGGATGTTCTGATGTCGCACGCTATCTCGCTTTCTTTCGCCCTCGTCGCGCTCGCAAGTACCACCGGCTGTTGGACCGACCAGGAGGCCGTCACCGGGGCGGTGTGGTCCGACAACGACGTCGGGCAGGCCTACATCGAGCTCTACTACGAGCAAAAGAACATACCGATGGGGAACCTCGGCACCCGGAACTACCAGCACCGGGTCATGCTCCAAGGGCCCGACGGCTCGGGCCGCGAGCAGCTCTTCCCCTTGCAAGACGGCCAGAACGGCTCGGACTTCTACTACCTGCACCAGGAGGGCTACGTCCTCATGGACGTCATGGTCGGCACCATGGCGTATTGGAAGGTCATCCAACTCGCCGACGGCTCGATGCGTCAGGTCCACTCCCACGACTACACGACCATGGGCACCTGCCCGGTCCGTGAGGTGCTCCCCTCGCCCGACGGGCGGACCCTCGCCCTGATCGAGGGGGAGTTGGGCGTCGATGTGCCAACGGTGCCCGGTACCGAAGGCGCGTGTGCCGGCGGCACCCTTTCCATCGACTTCATCGACTCGAGCACCCTGCAGGTCCAGGCTTCCTACGAGGTCGAGGTGACGGGGGCACCGGAGCGGATGTGGACCCGCGCGGGCAAGCTGCACGTGTGGGACGAGGCGGGTCAGTCTTGGCGGATCGACCCGACGGGTCCGGTCGCGGCGGCGATCCCGGCCTGCATCTGGCCGCGGACCAGCAGCAGCCCAATGTCTTCGGCCGGAGTGCTCATCGAGCCGGGGACCATCAATGACCCGGTCGTGGTGGTGAACCGGCCGGTGGACAACTGCTGGTAGGGCGCCCTACCTCCACGACCTGCGGCGCACTCCCAGCGCGATCAGCCCCAGAACCATCCATCCCCCCGCAGGGACGCCTGCCCCGCCCTGGCAGCGGCAGCCCCCCCCGCGGATCGCCGCGTCGCCGTCGCAGGCGTCGCCGATGCCGTCCTCGTCGGTGTCGAGTTGGTCGGCGTTCCGGTCGTCCGGGCAGTTGTCGCAAGCGTCGCCCCACCCGTCGCCGTCGGCGTCCTCCTGCTCCTCGTTCGGGATCAGCGCACACAGGTCGCAAACGTTCCCCACCCCGTCCTCGTCCTCGTCCGCCTGGCTCGGGTCCCAGTCGTAGGGGCAGTTGTCGCAGGCGTCTCCCACCGAGTCCCCGTCCCGGTCGAGTTGGGCCGGGTCGACCACGGAGGGGCACACATCGCAGATGTCGCCGGCCCCGTCGTGGTCGCTGTCGACCTGGAAGCTGTTGAAAGCGAAGGGGCAGTTGTCGCAGATGTCGCCGTGGCCGTCGCCGTCGGTGTCCTCGGTGGGGCGTGGATCGTCCGGGCAGGTGTCGCAGGCCTCTCCGACCCCGTCGTCGTCGGTGTCGAGTTGGTCGGGGTTCGGCACTTCGATGCAGTTGTCGCATCGGTCGCCGACCCCATCCTCGTCGAAGTCGAGTTGGTTGATGTTCCGGTCGTTGGGGCAGTTGTCGCAGGCGTCGCCGATCCGGTCGAGGTCGGAGTCGGCCTGGTCGATGTTCCGCACCAGGGGGCAGTTGTCGCAGAGGTCCCCCAGGGTGTCGAAGTCTTGATCGGACTGGTCGCGGTTCGGGATCTCGAGGCAGTTGTCGCACAGGTCGCCGACGTCATCGCAGTCCAGGTCTTCCTGGGAGGGGTTGTGGTCGTCCGGGCAGTTGTCACAGTCCAGGATGACGATGAGGTCCGGGTTGAGCGGGTCGGGGGGCTCGGGGATGACCACGATGGTCCCGAAGGACAGGCCATCGCCGTCGGTGTCCATCTCGACCACGTTGTAGTTACACCCGAAGGAGTAGTAGTCGTAGTAGTAGTCGGCGTTGTCGTAGGGAAGACCGGTGCTCGGGTCGGTCCAGGCGGCGCACACGGGGTCGTTGGTATCGACGGGCAGCTCGTCCTCGACGTCGATGGTGTTGCAGTTGAGGTCCTGGCCGACCAGCGAGACGCAGTTCGTCTGCGCC
>JAFDJI010000766.1 GCA_019307545.1 Deltaproteobacteria bacterium
AGACCGTTGGCGTCGAAGATGTCGAACACTACACCGCTGATGTCGTCGCGTCCGAAGGGATCCGAGACGCTGGCACGGATCCAGATGGCCCTTCCGGTTCCCACCTGGGTGGTGGTGCTCCCACCCGCGTAGGCCGCGTCGTAGCTCGCCATCGAATCGATCGCGAGCACGGTGGCGGCATTCAGGTCGACCATGGAATACGCACCGCCGTATTCGGGATGAACGAAGATGCGGCGATTCGCGTTCCCACCAGTGTCGTTGGTGACGCGCATGACGATTTGCGAGCCCGCCGGAATGGTGGTCGCACCCGTGTTTATGGTGAACACGAAGTCGGTGGTGTTTCCGGGTCCAGAGCCGATCGTGCGCGTGATGGTGCCCGAGCCGAGCCAAACGCGTGGCCCGACGGATGGCTGATATTCGAGATCCACCACCACTGTGCGCGAGTTTCCCCGGTTGTTCCGGCTGATCCACAGAGTGATGTCGTGGTCGCCCGCAACCAGGTCGAGATCTTGGGCGAGGGTGGGGGTTAGGAACCACTCTTCGGAGTTCCCGCGGCCTCTGATGGCCACCTCGGTCGTCGTCCCCACGGTCGGATCCCGACTCAGCTCGCGTCCCGGATTGCCGCGCACGTACAGGGGCTTGTTTCCGGAGGTGGCGGCAAGAACGGTGGTCAGGTCGGAGTCGGAGTTGTCGGCGGGGTTGTTCTCCCCTGTCGTAGTGCTGGTCACCGATGCGGTGTTGGTCACGCTGGGGATCGCCGCCACACCCGGATTCACCGTCAGGGTGATGGTGGGAAGGCTCCCCCCGGCCGGCAACGGCCCGGGATGCGTCCATACGATGGTGGGCGCCCCACTAGCGTCCACCGTCCACCCGGTCCCCGAGCTGGTGACGTAGGTGAGCCCGTTGGGCAAGGTATCGGTGACCTCGATGTCGGATGCGGGAAGAGGGCCGAGATTGCCTACGGCGATCTCGTAATCGCCATCGACGTTCTGGGTGAAGCTGCCGATGTGTAGCTTCTGGATCGTGAGGTCCGCCAGCGCGGGGACGATTACGATGTTGTCGGTATCCGAGTCGTCGGCCGGGTTGGCGTCGGGCAATGCGCTGCTGACCGAGGCGGAGTTGTCCGCCGAGGGGAGTCCCGCCGCGTCCACCGCTACCGTGACTGTAATCGTTGGCAGGGCTCCGCCCGAAGCAAGTGGGCCCGGGTGCGCCCAGGTGATGGTGGGCGCCCCGGAGGCGTCGGCCGTCCAGCCGGTCCCGGTCGAGCTGACGTAGGTGAGTCCGGCGGGCAGGGTATCGCTGACCACGATGGCGCTGGCGCTGTCGGGACCCGCGCTCGTGACGTCCAATGTAAAGGTGTCGTCGACGCCCACCGTGAAGTCGCCCGTGTGAGCCTTGTCGATGGCGAGATCGGCATCGTAGACGTCGATGAGATCGCTATCCGAGTCGTTGCCCGCGTCGGTGTCGGGGCTGTCCGAGCTCACGGAGGCGGTGTTGGTCACGGCGGGCGCGGCGGCGTCGTCTACGAGCACGGTCACCGAGATGGTCGGCAGGCTGGCTCCCGAGGCGACGGGGCCCGGGTGGCTCCAGGTGATCACAGGTGCTGCGGATGCGTCGGCGGCCCAGCCGGTGCCCGTGGAGCTCACATATGTGAGGCCCGCGGGCAGCGTATCGGTCACCACGATGTTGAGTGCCTCGTCGGGTCCAGCGTTGGAGACATCGAGATCGAAGGTCTCGTTGCTTCCCGACGAGTATGTCCCCGTATGGCTCTTGTCGATGGAGAGGTCCACGGGCCCGATGGTGATCGCCGCCGTCTGAGAGCGATTAATGGTGACGAAGTTGTCGCCGGATATCACGAAGTCGTTGCGATGGAGCCCCACCCCCACGCTCGGGGCGATGGCGGCGTCGAACGAGATCGTCGTCGTTCCGCCGTTGGGTGGAATCGGTGTGGCGGACAGGTTCCACGAGATCAGCTGGTGGTCGGGGTCACTGTTGTCGATCACCGGGTCGATGATGGTGGCTCCAGTGGTGGAGCCCGGGACGTAGGTGAATCCCGTGGGCAGTGTGTCGCTGATCTGGGTGCCGAAGGCCGTTACGATCCCGTCGTTGACGATGTCGATGGTGTACGTCGTCTGCTTGCTGGGATCGGCGAGCATGAAGGTATCGGGCGACGAAGTCTTGGTTGCGTCCATGGAGGCACTGTTGGGGATGATGTACTGCAGATTGAACGAGCCGCCCGTCGAGGCGGTGAATCCGAAGTACACCATCGCATTCCCACCGAAGACGTTGTTCCGGATGTCGTTGACGTAGGTGAGCCGCTGCGTACCGTTGAAGTAGGTGGTCATGGTCGTGGTCGACACGTCCCAGGTGACCCGAAGCTCGTGCTCGGTTCCGTCCTCGATGTTCGCCGAGACGTCCGCTTGAACGGGACCCGCACCCGCGTGGTTGGGAACTCCGTTGCAGGTGCCGCCGCCGCCTGGCGTGTAGACGTTCACGCCCACGTGGTCCGCGGCCGGGTCACCGCGACTGCCGTTCTGATAGGTATCTATCTCAACGCTCACGGCGGGGCAGATGCCGTTCATGCCGATCCACTCGCCACCACCGGAGGTAT
>JAFDJI010000767.1 GCA_019307545.1 Deltaproteobacteria bacterium
GCAGCGACCTTCTACCTGCCCGGGCTGGTAGTCCCCATGCTGCCGCGGTCCCTGTCCGAGGGCCTGGTGTCCCTCAATCCCGGGGTGGACCGGCGCGCACTGGTGTTCGAGGTCCGCCTCGACCTCACGGGGAAGGTGGTCCGCACGGAGATCCACCGGGGGCGGGTCCGAAGTCGGGTGAAGACCTGGTACGACGCGGTGCAGGCCTACATGGACGGGCAGATCCCGCTCCCCGGCGGCGACCCGGCGGTGGCGGAGAGCCTGGCCCGCCTCAGGGAGGTGGGCGAGCTGAGGATGGAGGCCGCGGACTCCCGGGAGGTGGTGGCCATCCGCCGCGCCGAGGTGGCGGTGTCGCTCGCCGGACAAGCGGGCCTGCGGTTCGTGGCCATGGCGGACCCCCGAAACGCGGTGGAACACTACAACGAGCAGATCTCGCTGCTCTGCAACATCGAGGGCGCACTCTACCTCCGCCGGAATGCGCAAGACGACGACCATGTGCAGCCGGTGTACCGGGTACACGATCCACCGACCCCGGAGCGACTGGCACGGCTGGCCGATACCATCTCGTCCCTGGCGCGACTCCACCGCCTCGATCCGGACCAGTGGCGATGGGTACCTGGCGAGCAGAGCCTGGCCCGCTACCTGGAAGGGTTGCCGGTCGAGGGCCCCAATGGCCGCATCGCCCGTGCCATCCATCGCCAGGTCCTGATGTCCACCGGCGCTGCAGCCTTCGCCACCGTCCCCGGACGTCACCACGGCATCGGCGCCGATGTCTACGCCCGGTTCACCGCCCCAATGCGCGAGGTGGTGGGCGTGTTCGTACACAAGGAGACCTGGGAGAAGCAGGCCGGGTTCGAGCCCCCGCCCCAGCCCGGGGTCCCCGACGACGACACCCTGCGGGCCGAGATCGTGGAGGCCTCGAACCACGCGCGCAAGCTGCAGCGTGGACTCGACCACGAGGCCAACCGGCGGGTGCTCGACCAGCTGTTCTCCGACGACCTGGCCCGGCCCCATGGCGAGCGTCCCGCGCACCGCGGCACGGTGATGGGGGTGTCACGGGACAAGGTCCATGTGCAACTCGACGACCCGCCCATCGACGTGAAGGTGTATGCCCGACACCTGGAGAAGCACCGACGCGATGGCCCGCTCCGCCAGGGCCGCGATGCCCTGACCCTCCGGCGCAAGAAGGGGAACGCCCGAGTGGCCACCGTCGGCGAGGCGGTGCGCGTGCAGGTGGCGGGCCGCGACCGCAAGCGCGATCGGTGGAGGCTGATCCTGCTCTAGCAGCCTGTCGGGCTTGGCCCGACGGCTCCTCCCGTGCCCGCACCCAGGCGAAGCCGGTGCGCATGCCCGAAGGGACATCAGAGCATGCGGAAGAAGTCGTTCCCCTTGTCGTCCACGAGGATGAACGCTGGGAAACCCTCCACGTCGATCTGCCAGATCGCCTCCATGCCCAGCTCCGGGTAGTCCAGGACCTGCACCTTCTTGATGTGGTCCTTGGCGAGGATGGCGGCGGGCCCGCCAATGCTGCCCAGGTAGAAGCCTCCGTTCTTCTTGCAGGCGTCGGTCACGATCTGGGTGCGGTTCCCCTTGGCGATCATCACCATGGAACCGCCTTGGGACTGGAACAGGTCCACGTAGGGGTCCATGCGGTTCGCGGTGGTCGGACCGAAGGAGCCCGACGCCATGCCTTCCGGGGTCTTCGCGGGCCCGGCGTAGTACACCGGATGTGCCTTGAAGTAGTCGGGAAGGCCCTCGCCGCGGTCGAGGCGTTCCTTGAGGCGGGCGTGGGCGATGTCGCGGGCGACGATCATCCGGCCGGTCAGCGCGAGGCGGGTCTTCACCGGGTACTTGGTGAGCTCGGCGAGGACCTCGGGCATGGGGCGGTTCAGGTCGATGTGGACAGGCTCCGCCAGGGCCTCCTCCCCGGCCTCCAACAGCCACCGCGCCGGGTTCTCCTCCATCTGTTCCAGCCAGATCCCGTCTCGGTCGATGCGGGCCTTGATGTTGCGGTCCGCGGAGCAGGACACCCCCATGCCCACCGGGCAGGAGGCCCCGTGGCGGGGGAGGCGGACGATGCGCACGTCGTGAGCGAGGTGCTTGCCGCCGAACTGCGCGCCCACTCCGGACCCGCGTGCCATCTCCAGCACCCGGGCCTCCAACTCCAGGTCGCGGAAGGCCCGACCGCCCTGGTTCCCGCTGGTGGGCAGCCCGTCCAGGTAGCCGGTGGAGGCGAGCTTCACGGTCTTCAGGCACGCCTCGGCGCTGGTGCCGCCGATGACGAACGCCACGTGGTAGGGCGGGCAGGCTGCGGTCCCCAGGCTGAGCAGTTTGTCGTGGAGGAAGCGCTCCAGGGACGCCGGGTTCAACAGCGCCTTGGTCTCCTGGTACAGGTAGGTCTTGTTCGCCGAACCGCCGCCCTTGGCGATGAACAGGAAGCGGTAGGTGTCACCGGGGGTGGCGTAGATATCGATCTGCGCGGGCAGGTTGCAGCCGGAGTTCTTCTCCTCGTACATCGTGAACGGCACCACCTGGGAGTAGCGGAGGTTCTCCTTGGTGTAGGTCTCGAAGATGCCGCGGGAGATCGCCTCGGCGTCATTGGCACCGGTG
>JAFDJI010000768.1 GCA_019307545.1 Deltaproteobacteria bacterium
TTCGGTGGTCGCTGCCGGCTCGGCGCTGGAAAGAAGCGGATCGTCCTCGAAGGTGGGCCCACTCGTACACCCGACCAACGCAGCGGCGGTCAGCGCGGCCCACCTTCGGCGGGGGCTACCTTCGACCCGAACCGATTGGTCGGTGGGCACCGGCACCTCGCTTGGCGGCGAGTGTGCAAGGAGCGTGCCGGTGGGAGCGGGCTGCATGGCATCGCTATGTCGACGGAATGCCCTCTTCACGGGAGATGTGCTGGGTGATGTCGCCCTGACCCATGTGGGCTTTCCCACAACAGATGTCGCGGTTGGTTACCGAGGGTTTACCCACGGATGGTTCCGAGGGGTGCACACTCTGTCCATGAAGCCGACGATCCTGGTCGTGGAGGATGAGGCTCCGATTCGCGAGGGGTTGTGTGACCTGCTCGCCTACCACGGGCTTGCCCCCACACCCGTGGCGACGGGGACCGAGGGTCTCGAGCAGGCCCTCGGGGGCACCTTCGACCTGGTGCTGCTCGACATCATGCTTCCCGGAGTCGACGGGTTCACCATCTGCCGAGAGGTTCGGGAGGCGTGGCCGGGGCAGGCCATCCTGATGCTCACCGCGAAGGGACGCGAAGAGGACATCCTGGAGGGCTTCCGCGCAGGGTGCGACGACTATGTGCCCAAACCCTTCTCCATCGCGCAGCTCCTGGCCCGGGTGCAGGCGTTGCTCCGCCGCGCCTCTGGTTCGCGCGACCGGGTCTTCACCGCTGGCCCGCTGGTGGTGGACGAGGACAACCTCGAGGCGCGCGCCGGGGGGCGCGAGATTTCGCTGACCCCCCGCGATGTGGGCGTGCTGAGCTACCTGTACGCGGAGCGCCACCGCGTGGTACGCCGTGAGGATCTCCTCAAGGAAGTGTGGTCGTACCAGCGAGTAGACGGGGTCGAGACCCGGTGTGTGGACATGCACATGGTCAAGCTGCGCCGCAAGCTGGCCCGCCTCCTGGGTGACGTCGAGGTCATCCAGACCGTGCGGGGCGCGGGATACCGGCTGGTCGTCTCGGAGGGGAGCTGAGCGATGTCTTCGCCCCGCCGACCCCAGGTGGTGACCCTGCGACGGGCTCGGGTGCTGCTGCTCGCAGTGGCAGTGGCGGTCTATGGTGGGCTGGGCCTGTTGGCCCACGATGCGCTCGATGCGACGCGCCAGGAACAACTCCTCCGGCATCGGGCCGTCGCGGAGCGGGTGTTCGACGAGTTGGAGCGGGAGCTCACCGAGCTCATCCGGGAGGAGGAGGCTCGGCCCTTCGTGCACTATCGCCACCTGTACTTCCCGGATGGCCAGGTGCTGGGCAACGCGGTGAGCCTGTCCCCCCTTGCGGTGCTCCCCCGTGAGCCACACCTGGTCGGCTACTTCCAGTACAACCCCGACGGGGGCTTTGTGACCCCCCACGCCATCCATTCCGACGAGGCGGTACGGTACGGCCTGTCGGCCGACAACCCGGTTGCCACCGTCGCAGTGGAGGGCGAGCTGGAAAAGCTGGCGGCGGGGGTGGGCGGTTGGGGAGACCGCACGCCGGTGGCCCAGCCCACCGAGGTGCCCCCGGAGGCGCCGCCGTCCCGGCAGCCGCGCCCATCGGTCGAACCACGGCCTGCCGAGCCGCTTGCGTCCGCGGAGCCGCTTCCACCCGCGGAGCCACTCCCCGTTGCCGAGCCCCTGTCGGCATCCGAGCCCCTGCTGGCCGCCAAGCCACGCGCACCCGCGAAACCCGTGGCGGTCGCCAAGCCAGCATCGGCCGTGCCACAGGTTGCGCAGCGCCAGTCGTCCCTCGAGGATTGGCAGTTCGAGCTGAACAACGAGTCGGCTCCTCGGCAGGGGCGGGCCTCGCAGAAGTTCCAGGCGCCGGTGCAGCAGGTGGACAACTTTGCCCAACAGGGGGTCGCCCTCACCGCGGTGGCGCCGCCCCCGCCGCCAGCCCCGCCAGCACCCGAACGGTCCACTCCACCCTCTCAGACGGCCCCGGTCGTCGTAGCGGCGCCACCCGTCGCAGTTGCGCCATCCGTCTCCGCATCCACGGAGCCCGCGGACGTTGAAATCTCTCCGATGCAGGTCCAGACGGGTCCGAAGGACACGGTCCTCTTCTCCAGGACGGTCACGATCGACGCGAGGACATGGGTGCAGGGGGCTGTGTTCCGGCGCAGCCCGTTGCAGGCGGTCATCACCCGCGACGCCCTCGGAGACGCAGAGGTGCTTCCCTTCCTCCAACTGGATTGGGAGGGCGAGGGGGACCTTTCCTATGCCTACCGATTCGGGCACACCTTCGACGCGCCCTTCGGCGATTGGCACGTCACCGCCTCCCTGGCACCCCTCTCGGGCTCGACGTTGCGCCCGGTGCGCTACATCCTGCTGTGGTCCGTACTGGTGGGGGTGGTCGTCCTGGTCGGGCTGACGAAGACCTACCAGACCCTGGTCCAGAGCATGGAGTACGCCCGGCAGCGCGACAACTTCGTGGCGGCGGTGAGCCACGAGCTCAAGTCGCCTTTGACCGCGATCCGGATGTACTCCGAGATGCTCCGCGAAGGGCTCGTCAGCGAAGACACGCGCCGTCAGCAGTACTACGAGACCATCCACGGGATGTACTCCGAGATGCTCCGCGAAGGGCTCGTCAGCGAAGACACGCGCCGTCAGCAGTACTACGAGACCATCCACGGGGAGTCGGAAC
Source organism: Deltaproteobacteria bacterium (assembly GCA_019307545.1). Lineage (GTDB taxonomy): Bacteria > Myxococcota_A > UBA796 > UBA796 > JAFDJI01. The sequence goes on from JAFDJI010000768.1 coordinate 2,697, forward strand.
GATTGAGCCGTCTGGTGGATGACGTCCTCACCTACTCACGCCTGGAGGGAGGGCGGCAAGCGGCTGCCGTCACCGGAAGCGTCGGGGAGGCTACGGAATCCGTTGCGAGCCTGTTCGAGCCCTTCCTGGCGCAGACGGAACGCCGGCTGATGGTGGAGGTCGACCCCGCCGCGGCCGAGGGACGCGTGGACCAAGACGCACTGGTGCAGGTGCTCACCAACCTGCTCGACAACGCCTTCAAGTTCAGTGCCGAGGCCCCGGAGGCACCTGTTTCGCTCGCGGTGACCCGTGAGGGCGATGCGGTGGTGCTCCGGGTCCGAGACCACGGACCGGGCGTGGCACCCGGCCTGCTCCGGACGATGTTCGAGCCCTTCGTGCGCGGAGAGGACGAGTTGGTCCGCAAGACGAAGGGGACCGGGTTGGGCCTCGCCTTGGTGCGCGGCCTGGTGGAGAGCACGGGGGGCTCGGTAGGGGCCGCCAATCCCCCGGACGGAGGCCTGGAGGTCGTCGTCAC
>JAFDJI010000009.1 GCA_019307545.1 Deltaproteobacteria bacterium
CCGGAGGGCCGTCGCTCATGCTTTGTCGGGTTCCATCTGGATGCCCTGCTCCGGTCGCAGGGTCGGGAACAGGATGACCTCCCGGATGGAGGTCCGGCCGGTGAGTAGCATGACCAGCCGGTCGATGCCGATCCCCTCCCCTGCCGCCGGCGGCATGGCATAGCTGAGGGCCCGGACGTAGTCGTGGTCGAAGACCATGGACTCCTCGTCGCCCGCGGCGCGCATCTTTGCCTGGAGCTCGAACCTGCCCGCTTGGTCGACAGGGTCGTTGAGCTCCGAGAACGCGTTGGCGACCTCCCAACCCGCGACGAAGAGCTCGAAGCGGTCCGTGATCTCGGGGTCCTCGTCGTTGCGGCGCGCGAGGGGCGAGATCTCGAAGGGATACCCGGTGACGAAGGTGGGGTTCACCAGCCCATCCTCCACATACGCCTCGAACAGCCATTCCCACCACTTGCCCCAGACGGTGGGCAGGACCTCGCCTTCGTCCACGGGCTGATTCGCGCGCCAGTAGGCCTCCAACGCTGCGGGATCGCGGAGCTGCCCGGCGGCGAGCCCGGTGTGCTCGAGGAGGAGGTCCGCCATGGAGGCGCGGCGGTAGGGCGGGGTGAAGTCGATCTCCAGGTCGCGGAAGGACCGGACCCGTTCGCCCTCGCACACCTCCTCCACCAGGCCCGAGAGGAGTGTTTCGGTGAGGTCCATCAGGTCTCGGTAGGTCGCCCAGGCCTGGTAGAACTCCAGCATGGTGAACTCGGGGTTGTGGATGGCGTCGATCCCCTCGTTCCGGAAGTTGCGGTTCACCTCGAAGACCCGCTCCAGGCCGCCGACGAGCAGGCGCTTGAGGAACAGCTCTGGCGCGATGCGCAGGTACAGATCGATCCCCAGTGCGTTGTGGTGGGTCACGAAGGGCTTGGCCGCCGCACCGCCGGGAAGGACCTGCATCATGGGGGTCTCCACCTCCATGAAATCGCGTTCCTCGAAGAACCGGCGGATGAAGCTGATGATACGGGACCGCGTCCGGAAGGTCTCCCGGGTCTCCGCGTTCATGAACAGGTCGACGTACCGCTGGCGCGCGCGGGTCTCCACGTCGGTGAGCGAGTGCCACCGGTCCGGGAAGGGGGTGAGGATTTTCGAAGCCAGCCTTGCCGCCTTGGCCCGCACGGTCAGCTCTCCGGTGCGGGTTCGCATCATCTCGCCGTGCACCCACACCAGATCGCCGATGTCGACCTGCTTGAGCAGCTCGAAGGCCTCGTCCCCCACCTCGTCCTTGCGCACATAGGCCTGGATGAGTCCGCCGCGGTCCTGGATGCGGAGGAACATCGCCCGGCCCATCTTGTTGCGGAACATCACCCGCCCGCCGATCCGGATGTCACTGCCCGCGTCGTCCTGTGAAGGGTCCTCCACCTCCTCGTAGCGTTGATGCAGGTCGGCGGAGGTGTGGGTCACCTCCAGCCCGTTTGGGTAGGGGTTGACGCCCTTGGCGCGGAGATCGTCGAGCTTCGCCAGCCAGTCGGGGTCGAAGGAATACATCGGAGCCTCTTCGGGACGAACGCATCGCCAATAACAGGATCCCGGCGAGCGGGAGCCTCCGCGGAGGGCCCAATCCCGGTGGTCGGGGCCGCCCACGGCTGGAGCGGGGTCGTTCGCCACCCCGCGCGATGTGCCGCCCCACTAGTGTCCTTCATTCCGCCTCCGGTGCCGGACGAATCGACAACCACCCCAGTACGTCGTCCCGTTCGCCCTCCTCCAGGGGGACGTAGTGGTCGGCGAGGAATGGCCCCCAGTCGTCCGGCGAGAAGTCGTCGGGTGCGGGTGGGAGGTGGCAGGCACCACATCTCGCACGCACCAACCGGGCTCCCGGCGCCTTTCCCGCTGCCGCAGCGGGCGGAATGGCAGGGACACACGCTGTCAGGAAGGCAGCGATGGCCATGGTCCAGGTAGATTGCGCCGTCATCAGAAGAGCAGTCCCAGGAGGCTGCGGGCCATCACCTCCGGTCGGCCGTCGTCGCCGGCCAAGCGAGGGAGCGCCGAGACGGTCCAATACCAGCCGCGCGCACGCACCGAGGCCGAAGGACCCAGGTGGTGGGTGAAGGGGCTGCTGGTGCCGGCCTCGAACGCGGTGCGACCGTGGTACTCGACGCCCAGTGCAATGGCGTCGGTCACGTGCCAGCCCAGGCCACCCATCGGTGCGAGGACCAGCTCCAACACGCCATCCTCGATCTCCTGCTCCACCTTGAGGTTCGCTGCTATCTCGACTGTGCCAAAGCGCCGAGCGAGGATCAGGCGCTGCTCGATGGCCACCACGTCGACGTACCACGCGGCCTCGAGGTAGACGGCGACATCCACCGGCAACTCGCCCTCCTCGGCGAAGCGGTAGCGGGAACGAACCTTGAAGCCCTGGTAGCGAAAGGCCTGGAATGGCTTCTGGCGAAAGACCTGGTAGAGGCCGAGGTCCAGGCGGTTGGTGATGCCGTATTCCAGCTCCAGCTGGTGCTTCCAATCGACCACCAGCTCTTCCTCGCCGTCGGGGTCTCCGGGATCCACCAGGTGGAATGTCCCGGCGTCGGCATAGTGCTCGAGCTCCTTGATCCCCTGGGGCAGGGTGGCGTAGCCGTAGGTCTGGGCGAAGATGCGTCGGTCGGCACGAGCCTCATCGGGAAGCGCCAGCGTGGCGAGCAGCATGGCGACGAGCAACGCAGTCGTGGTTTTGTGGTTCACGGGGTACTCCTGGAAACGACGAGAGCCCGAGCCGGACCCCGTCGGGGTGTGATGCTCGGGCTCGGGACGCTCCGGTCGCTGGCCTCTCGCTAGGTTGTGGGGTTCAAGCGAGGGGCAGGACCTCCTCGTGATCACAGCAGCGCGCCACAAGGGTTCGATGGCCTGTGGGTCCGGCGCGTAGCTCGAGGGTGACGGCGCGCTTGCACCGACGGCAACGAAGCTCGACCCCGCTGGATACGAGCCGAGCAAGCAGGCTCCCGCACTGGCAGCGCAGCTCGTTGTCGCCTCGACGGCTCATGTCTCTTCCTCCTGGCAACGCGGGCAGAGGCCAAGCAGCTCCATGCGGTGATCCATCAACGCGAAGCCGTGCTCTTGGGCCACGTGCTCCTGGAGCACCTCGAGGGCCGTGAAGTGAAACTCCACGACCTCGCCGCAGCGGACGCATACGAGGTGGTCGTGGTGCTCACGCCCCCAGACGTGCTCGTAGGCCCCGCGGCCATCCGGCGTATCGACGGTGCGCCGTATGATCCCGGCTTCCACCATCAATGGCAGGTTCCTATAGACCGTGGCGACGGAGACGCCAACGCGCTTCGCGAGGGCTTCCACGACGAAATGACCCCCCGCACTGCAACTACCTCGCAATATTTCGGCGCGCTCTCGCGTGAACCTCATTCCCTTCTCCGCAATGACCCCTCGAAAACGGCTCACACAACGAGCTTCCAGAGGGCAGACAGAGCAGTCAATGACAGATTCTTGTTGCACTCCATTCGCAATAACAGAGTGATCCGCGCCGAGCAAGCAGTCGCCTCCCTCGATCGAGATCTGCCGGGCCCCCTGCACACCATTATGGTGACCAGAGAGGTTGACCCGGACGGAATCGTGGAGCCGTTTGAGATCATCGCGATCGCCGTCGCCCTTGCCATGGACGCCTTCGCGGTATCGGTGGCTGTGGGGTTGCTGCTCGGTCGCGTCACCGCTCGGCAGACCTTTCGGCTGGCCTGGCACTTTGGGCTCTTCCAGGCACTGATGCCGATCGTGGGTTGGATCGGTGGGCTCACCGTACGGCCGTGGATCGAATGTTTCGATCACTGGGTGGCCTTTGCGCTGCTGGCCTTTGTGGGTGGCAAGATGCTGCTGGAAGCGTATCGGGGCGACCGGGAGCGCGGTGAGGGTGTTGATCCCACTCGAGGTTGGAGCCTGGTGGTCCTCGCCGTGGCAACGAGCATCGACGCGCTTGCCGTCGGGCTGTCCTTGGCCATGGTGCAGGTCTCCATCTGGTTCCCTGCGCTGATCATCGGCCTCGTCGCCGCTGGCTTCACCGCGGTGGGGGTCCACCTGGGACGCCTCGTGGGCTCTGTCGACCAGCTCGCACGCGGGTCCTGTGCCCTGGGAGGGTTGGTGCTGATCGCCATCGGCCTCCGCATCCTCTGGGAACACCGGGCGCTGTCCATGTTGCTGTCCGGATGAGTGGCAGACCCGGCGCGAACAGGGCCTGGCGGCAGGCTGGGAGAGTCGCCCGAGCAGATCGTCCGAACTTCGCAGGGAGTCGGCCGGCAGGGTGAGGCAACGCAGAAACGTGACGTGTGGCCCAGGCGCCTCGGACGGCTCCGTGCGGCTCCCGGTGCGGGCTGCGACGCCCCCGCGCGTCCACAGGCCCCTCTTCGCGCGGCGGGAGAGGTCTATCCCGGCGCGATGGGATGTTTCGGCGCTGCGCGCCGATCTGCGGTGATGTGGGAGCTCCGGTGTAAGGCCGCCTCTCCTCGGCCTGTTCACCACCGCGACCGCCACCGAGTCCCGGCGATCACCCGCCTACGAGGGTGTGACCCTGGGCCTCGAGGCACCCGCAATCGACGACTACGAGCCGGAGTACGCGCTCGGAGCCCGCGTCGGACCGGGCACCCCGGTTGGCTGGAACGCGCCAGCGGGAGCGACCTCGGCGAACACCCCCGCTGAAGCCAGGACGTTGGGCGCCGATTGGCTGGTGAAGAACCAGCATGCCGATGGCGGTTGGGGCGCGGGAAGTTGGGGGTCGGACAACCTCCAAGCCCCCTCCGACGTGGCCACCACCTGCTACGTGACCCTCGCGCTCTACCGTGACGCGAACGGTACCCAGAAGAACCGCGCAGCCATCGAGAAGGGCGTCTCCTTCGTGGTCAACGCCGTGGAGACGGCGCCCGAGGGCCCAAGGCTCAACACCCCTCAAGGCACCCAGCCCCAGTACAAGATGGGCGAGCTGGTGGACACCCACTTCGCGGCGCTGATGCTCGGCGAGGTCGACGGCAAGCTCAGCCCGGAGCTGAACCGCAAGGTGGCGATCTGGTACGACATGGTGCTCTCCAAGGTCCAGATGACCCAGAACACCGATGGCAGCTTCGACAGCAACGGCTGGGCGCCGGTCCTCTCCTCGTCCATCGCGGCCCAGTCGCTGTACACCGCCAAGGTGAAGGGCAAGGACATCTCCGATGACGTCCTCGATCGGTCCGACGCCTACCAGGCCAGCCTCACGGGTGGGGGCTCAGGGTCCTTCGACGCCAGCGAGGGCGCCGGCGTGGAGCTGTATGCGGTCGCGAGCGGACTGCGCGGCAACGACCAGACCCGGAAGCGGGAACAGGCCACCGGCAGTTCCTCCTCCCCCACGGCCGAGGTGGCAGAGGCCTCGGCAGATGCGGCGGCGAGCCGTGTCGCCGCGGACGCGGATGGTCGGCTTGTCGCTGGCTTCGGCTCCATCGGTGGCGAGGAGATGCTGTCCTACCAGCTCATCTCCGACACCCTCGCCGAGAACGGGGGTGAGACCTGGGACCAGTGGAACCAGCGGATGGGCCAGTACCTGGTGAACCTCCAGAACGCGGATGGCTCCTGGGCCGGCCACCACTGCATCACCAGCACGGTGTTCGTCACCGCGGGAGCAGTGATGACCCTGGGGGCTGGCGATGCCGCGGTGTCGCGCGCGGCCCATGCCGACGCCTCTGCGAACGGGTCCGGAACCTCCCGGCGTTGAAATCCCCCGCACGCCGGAGCGGCCCCAGACCCGGCGGCCGGAGGTTCTCCAAGAGACCTCCGGCCGTCTTGGTTTCGCGATGGAGGGAGAGGAACGTTACCAGCGCTCGATAAGCTCGGCGAGGGAGTCGTCGTCGATATAGAGCTCTTCTACGGCCGGATGTCCGAGCAGCCAGTTGGCGATCGCGGCTGCCTTCGCCTCGGTCTTGGTCTGTAGGGCGAGGAGCCTGGCCATCTCGGGCGCCAGGTCTGCAGGGCGGGCCCCTTCCACCATCTCCAGGTGTTCCTGGTCGATGAGGAGCTGAATGAAGGTCCACGCCTCCTGTTCGCTCGACATGAGCATGGAGCCCTCGGCATCCGGCGCCGGCCCGGCCGGGAGATCGGGGGGCGCGCTCTCCTTCTCCTCCGACTCGATCGGGGGGGTCCCGGAGGGATCGAGCAGCGCCCGTAGCAGCATCTCCAACCCCTCGCTGCCCCCTCCGGCGGCGTCCAGGACATCGTTCACATCCTCGCCGTTCCCGTCGTCGAGGGGAGTCGGCACTGGCTCGGGGGCAGTGTTGACGAGACGATCCAGGGTTTCCTCGTCCTCCCAGTCCAACTCGTCCTCGTCTGGCGGATTGGGGAAAGGTCCGCCGGAGCCGGGAGCTTCTCCGGGCATGCACAGCGGGAGGCGGACGTCGAGCGATCGGGTCTCGCCGGTCTCCGCATCCTCCACCGTCGCTTGCAGCGCGAGCTCCTCGGTGTCGTCCCCCACCACGCGCACGCTGACGTCGTTGATCTGGCCCGGAGCGCCCTCCACGTCGACCTGCGACTTGAACAGGGTGTCCAGGGCGAACAGCTTCACCGGTGGGGACTCCCGGAGGCGTAGGGTGCCGTCAGCGGGAACCGGCACGCGCACCATGCGGATCAGTACATCGTCCGCGTTGATGTCGACGTCCAACTCGAAGCCGATCTCGGGATCCCAGTGAAGCGTGGAGCGGTTCGTGGTGTTGTCGGCCATCACGCTTGTTTCTCCTCGAGCGTGCCGTCTGCCCGGCCGACGAGCCAGCTCTCCATGAACGGGGTCAGATCGCCATCGAGCACCCGCGTGACGTCCCCCGCGGTGTGGCCGGTCCGAAGGTCCTTCACCTGCTGGTACGGTTGCAGCACATAGGAGCGGATCTGGCTGCCGAAATCGATCTTCTTCTTCTTGGCGTTCGCCTCGGCCTGCGCGTCGATACGCTTCTGAAGCTCCTGTTGATAGAGCTTGGCGCGGAGCATCTTCAGGGCGGTCTCACGGTTCTTGTGTTGGGACCGCTCGGCCCGGCATACCACGGTCAGTCCAGTGGGGTGATGGATGAGACGCACTGCCGAATCGGTGGTGTTCACGTGTTGGCCGCCGGCTCCCGATGCACGCATCGTCTGCATCTCGATGTCTGCCGGGTTGAGGTCGATCTCGATGTCGTCGTCCACGTCCGGATAGGCGGCCACCGCCGCGAAGGCGGTGTGACGGCGCCGGGCCTGGTCGAAGGGAGACATGCGCACCAAGCGGTGCACACCCGTTTCGGCCTGGAGGTAGCCATAGGCATAGGGTCCGCGAATGGCCAGGGCGGCGCTCTTGATGCCCGCCTCCTCGGCGTATTGTCGGTCGAGGAGCTCCGCTTTGAATCCCTCGTTCTCGGCCCAGCGGGTGTACATGCGTAGCAGCATCTCTGCCCAGTCCATGGCGTCCGTCCCACCGGCACCGGGGTTGATCTCGAGGATGGCGTCGTTCGCATCCGCCTCCTCGGGCATGAGTCGGTGGGTCTCCAATGCATGGAGCAACTTCTCCAGGCGCCGCACCTGAACCTCGGCTTCGCGCGCAGTGTCTTCGTCCTCGGCTTCCTCCGCCAGCTCCAGGAGGGTTTCCGCATCGTCTCGGATCGTGGCGAGCGACTTCCAGTCGCGCACGGTGCGCTCGATGTGCCCCTTTTCCTTGAGCAGCCGGCGCGCGGTCTCGTTGTCCTCCCAGAACCCGGGTTGTAGGGCCTGGTCGTCGAACGCAGCTATCCGGGACAGCCTTCCCTCGATGTCAAAGGTGCCCCCGCAGGGCGTCGACGCGCTCCGAAAGTGGCTTCAGCTCGGCCCGAATCTCTTCGTACATCGCTAGCTCCAGCGGTCCGGCGGGCTAGGCCCATTAGCACGGACTAGCCCGGGATCAATCCACAGGATGCTCAAACATGGCAAGCAGTTCTTGCTCGAGCGCCTCCATCCTCTCTGCCGCCTCGTCTTCCTCGTGATCGTGGCCGAGCAGGTGGCAGATGCCGTGCACCAGCAGGACCCGGACCTCGCGTGCGGTGTCGTGCCCCAGCGCTCGAGCCTGGCGTGTCGCGGTCTCCAGGCTGATCACGACGTCGCCCAGGATGGAGGGCTGCCCGATGACCTCCCCTTCGAGTTGGGAGAAGGACAGCACGTCCGTGGCACGGTCGACTCCCCGCCAGCGGGCATTGAGGGGGTGGATGGTAGCGTCATCGGTGAGCAGCACCGAAAGCTCTGCTTCGGATAGACCCAGCCGCTCCAGGACCCGTTCGGCGTCCGCGACGAGGGACTCCTCGGGCCAGGACACGCCGTCTGTCAGGGTTACCTCTGTTGGCATGGGCGCCTACTCCCCTTGGGGGAGGTTCTCCACCGCTTCGTAGTCGGCGGGTTCGTCCTCGGTCGGCTCATCGGAGTTTTCGGTCCTCCGGGTCAGCGCGGGCAACTCGAGGGTGATGACCGACCCCGGACGGGGCGTCGCGGGCTCGGCCGTGGCCTGGGACGCGGCCGCCGTCTGGGGGTACTCGATGCGCTGGTGGTAGATGCCCATCAACACCTGAACGAAGGTGTCGGCGATGGTGTACAGCTCCTGGAAGGTGAGCGGGCAATCCTCGAACTGGCCGTCGGCCATCACCGAGTTGATGACCAGGTTGATCATCTGGCGGACGTTCTCTTCCGTGGGCGTCTGGATGGTGCGGGTGGCGGCTTCGATCTTGTCCGCCAGCATGAGGATGCCCGCCTCCCGGGTGTCCGGGGTGGGTCCCGGGTAGCGGAAGGGCGCCTCGGCGACCTCCTCTCCCTCCGCCTCATCCACCGCCTTGGCGTGGAAGTACTGGAGCAGGCCGGTGCCATGATGCATGTAGACGTTGTCCACGATGGGCTTGGGCAGGTTGTGCTCTCGGGCCATCCGCCCGCCCTCGATGACGTGCGCCACGATGGCGCGAGCCGAGGTGTACGGGTTCAAGCGGTCGTGGCGGTTCAACCCGCCCCGCTGGTTCTCGACGAAATAGCGGGGCTTTGCGGATTTCCCGACATCGTGGAAGTAGGCGGCGACCCGCGCTTGAAGCGCATTGGCGCCGATCGCCTCGGAAGCGGCTTCTGCGAGGGAGCCCACGATCACCGAGTGGTGATAGCTACCCGGTGCGCGGAGCATGAGCTGTCGCAGCAAGGGGTGGTTGAGGTTCGCCAACTCCAGGAGACGGTAGTCGGTAACGAACCCGATCGACTCGAAAAGGGGCATCAGCGCGAGCACCATGAACGAGGAGAAGATCCCGCCCAAGAAGCCGAACCCCATGGACCACACCGGTCGCATCGCTATGGCCGAGGTGACTTCGCCGTCGGACATGAAGAGCTGGAGGAAGTGGATCAACAGGACGGTAGCCGCGTTCACCACCCCAGCGAACAACCCGGCTCGCAGCACCGCGAGCCGCTCACGCGTGTGCTCCACCGCTCCCGCGCCGGCCACCGCGGAAATCAGGAAGAACACCACGTAGAGCGCGTCGAAGTCCATGGCGAGGCCGCAGAGCACCGCCGCGGCCACGGTGAACACCAGGGTCCAGGAGACGCCGATGAGCAGGCGTACCAGCATGGCCGCACCAGCCACCGGGACGACGAACCACACCGAGCCCGCCTCCGCCTGGGCGCCCACCAGGTCGGCGACCATGTCGGAGGAGCCGACAGTGAGCTTGACGAGCACCGCGATGAAGACCAGGAGCAACCCCGCCGCGCCGGTGTCGCGCACTTGGGTGGAGAAGCCGGCCAGGTAGGTGGATCCGAAGTGGTACAGGGTCCCCAGGCGCATGAGGAGGAAAAGGGCAATGGCCATCGCCTGGTAGCCGACGGTGTGCTCGCTTCGACTGCTCTGCAACGCCCGGTACCGGACCAGATCGAGCTCGGTGAGCACGTCGCCCTGGCGGAAGAGGGTGGTCCCACGCTTGACCACCAGCGGTGCCATCGGCACCGAGGCGGCAGCCCGCTCCCGGCGATCCTGCGTCTCCAGGTGGTCATAGTCCAGATCGTGGCGGATCGAAGCCCGCGCGACCGTGGCGGCCGCGTCGACCCATGGTGCCTTGGCCCCAGACGTGCTGAGCAGGCGCAGGTCCAGCTGTTCGCGCGCCATCGCGGGGGTGATGATGAAGTCGCGGTCGGTGACGGTCTGCTCGACCCGCTCGGCGTAGTGGATCTCGATGATGGTGATCGGCTGCTGCGGGGGTGGCAGTCGTTCCATATCCGCGATGATGGGTCCGCGTGTCGCTGCGGCGAAAAGCTGCTTGGAGAGGGTCTCTGCCTCTTTGGCGAACCCCGCCCTCGCCAGGGGTGCCACCACCTCGGGAGGGACATGGACGCCGAGCGCCTCTCGGAATCGGGTCACGACCCGCTCGGGGAGCTCGGGCAGCTCTTCGGGGCTTTCCAGACCGCCCGCTTCGAGCACCAGCGTCAACTCCTCCAGTCCAGCGGCGTAGGCCTGGCTGATGTTCTGCTGGATTCCGGCAGCCAGATCGGCGCGGTACACGTACACCGCCGGGACCATCTGGCGCGCCTCGACCTGGCGTCGATCGCGTTCCGCAAAATCCTGGTAGCGGAAGGTGAGCGGTGCCTCCACGGTGCGTGGCGCAACGTCTCCCACCGCGAGTTCCTCGCTGGGCACCCCGGTGTAGTCCACCAGGAGAAAGGCGCATGCGGCGCTCACCAGGAGCAGGACGGCGCCCCGCAGGACATCCTCTCCGATACGGGCACCCAGGCGTTGGAACAGCTCCCTCATCGTTCCTGGTCCCCGTTCCGGCCCCGGTAGCGGGTCGCGTCGTCACGGGCATAGGCGTCCACGATGTCGGCGACCACCGGGTGGCGGACGATGTCTGCCGAGGTCAGCCGGACCACGTCCACCTGCGGCACGTCCTTGAGCAGGTGGATGGCGTGCACCAGGCCGGAGGTCCGCCCGCGCGGGAGGTCGATCTGGGTGTCGTCCCCGGTGACCGCCATGCGGGATCGCTCTCCCATGCGGGTGAGGAACATGCGCATCTGCTCGACGGACGTGTTCTGGGCCTCATCGAGGATGATGAACGCATCGTTGAGGGTGCGGCCGCGCATGAAGGCGAGCGGGGCGACTTCGATTGCCTGGCTTTCGAGCAGGCGGCTCACGCGCTGAGGCGGGAGCATGTCCTGGAGCGCGTCATAGAGCGGCCGCAAATAGGGATCCACCTTCTCCGTGAGGTCGCCGGGCAAGAACCCCAGCTTCTCGCCTGCCTCCACCGCAGGTCGGGTGAGGACGATGCGGCGGACCTGTGCCTTGCTGAGGGTGGCAATCGCGAACGCCACGGCCAGGTAGGTCTTTCCGGTACCGGCCGGCCCCACTCCGAACACAATGGCGTTCTCACGCATGGAATGGATGTAGACGCGCTGGCCCGGGGTGCAGGGGTTCACCGGGCGGTTGCCCGCACCGACGACGATGGTGTCGGAGAAGAACTCGGTGAGGTTGGTGTTCGGATCGGCGCGCAGCACCCGAATGGCCGTGGCTACATCGGTGGTGTGCAGCGGAAACCCACGCTCTACGAGCACGTAGAGCTGTTCCACCACCCGCGCTGCCGAGTCCACCGCGCCATGGGTCGCCTCGAACCGGACGGTGCCGCCGCGTTGGGTGATCTCGACGCCCATCTTCTGGGCGACAAGCTTCAGGTGGGCGCCGAACTCACCGACCACCTCTCGGAGGTGGTCGTTGTCCTCGAAGGTCAGTATGCGCGTCTGCACCCGCTCTGCGGACCCGATGACTCACCTCGTGGCGACGTAGTGCCGCATCACTGCATATGACCCCGCGCCATCACGGATTGTATCCCGGCTCGCGATCCCGGGGGCGGATCCCGTTGGACTCCAGACCCCGGTAGGGCGACTCGGTGATGGCCTCGCGGACGAACTCTCGAGGCAACTTCTCGTAGTGGCTGTGCGTCGTGGTGAAACGCCCGCGTCCACCGGTGACGGCCTGCAGGCGGGGCGAAAAGGTCCGGAGCTCCCGATAGGGCAGTTGAGAATCGATGCGGACCGTCCTCCGCCCCACCTCCATGTCCAGGATTCGGCCCCGGCAGGAGCCAATCTCCGAGAGGACCGGGCCCACCTCGTCCGCAGCGGCCTCCACCCGCACCGAGCACCATGGCTCGAGCAGATCGGTGCCCGACTTCTTGAGCGCTGCGCGCAGTGCTCGGGCCCCTGCACGGCGGAAGTGCTCACCCTCGGAGGACAGCATGTCGTACTCGCCACCCACGCAACGGACTCCGACGCCCACCACCGGGTATCCGGCGGTCGGGCCGTGCTGGGTGGCTTCGCGGATCCCATCGTTGATGGGGGGAACGAACCGGTCGGGCAGCTCCTCACCGCCGACGGTGCTCTCGAAGCGGATGCCATCCTGCGGCGACTTGGGAACGACGTCCAGCCAGCATTCCCCATACTCGGCCACCAACTCCCCATGGGCGCGGCGGTGCACCCCGTGCGCTCGTCGCACCGGGGCGGTGGGGGTCTCCCGGTAGGGCACCGGGGGCAGGGCCGACGCCACCTGGACATCGAGGGCCCCACGCAGCACCTCCAGGGCGTGGTCCAGGTGCATCTGCCCCTGGCCCGCGAGGACGAAGCCTCGGGTGAGCGAGTCCTCCGTGATCTCGAGCGCTGCATCCAGGAGCCGCAATCGATTCAGCGCGTCTTCCAGCAGGTCCTCGTCTCGCTTCGTCAGCGGGGTGAGCAGGTAGGACATCATGGGAGGGTCGAAGGGCCCGAAGGGCAGCACCCGGCCGGTGTGCACCCCGAAGGTGGACCCGGGCCTGGCCTCCAGCGGGTCCCAGGTGGCGATGATCGCGCCCGGCCCCCGGGTCGTGGCAGTCGTCCGCCGCGGCCCGCGGATCTGGTAGAACTTCTGCACCCGGCTGCGGTCACCGGTCCGCGCGTTCACCAACCCCCCGGCCCGTGGGGGTTCGCCGGACCACACGCGCAGCACGTGGTACAGGTCGCCCTCGCCGTCCAGCGCGCTCGCGAGGAGCTGCGCGGTGAAGGGTCCGTCTGGCAAGATCGGGTTTGGGCTGCCGTCGAGGTCACGCCCGATGGGTGCGCGGCGGTCGAGGGGGGACGGGAGCAGGGAGGTGATCGCCTCCAGGATGGGTTGGGCCCCGATCGCCACGGATGCGGCTGAATAGAGCACCGGCACGACCTTTCGGTCCCACACCATCCGGGCCAGGCCCGCCGTGATCTTCTCCAGGGGCAGCTCGAGGTACTCCAGGTACTCCTCGAGCAACTCGTCGTGGGCGAGCGCAACCGTCTCGACGATGCGCTCCCGGGCGCTTGCCACGGCATTTCGGTACCTGTCGGGAATCGGCTCCGGTGAGAAGCGACCCGACCCCGACAGGTCGTAGCGCAGTACCCGAGGCTCTCCGTCCGGCTGCAGCAGGGAGATCACCCCGGAGAACGTGCCCTCGTCGTCGAAGAAGGGGATCTGGAGGGGCAGGACCCGCGCATCTACGACTTCCTCGAGCGCCTCGAGCAGTGCCTTCTGGTCACCTCCCCGGTCCATCCGGTTCACCACGGCGACCACCGGGAGCCCCTTGGTACGGGTCTCCGAGAGCACGCGCTCGGTCCCGTACTCGATACCGTCTGGTGCGCTGATCACCACCAGTGCCCCGTCGACACCAGACAGCGCCAGGGAGCGGTTGTGGGAGAGTCCCTCGCTGCCCGGCGTATCCACCAGGTTGAGCAGGTGTCCCTTCCACGCCATCCAGGCGAACCCCAACTCCAGGGTCATCCCGCGGCGGCGTTCTGCCGGCTGGTGGTCGAAAAGCGAAGAGCGATCATCGACGCGTCCCGGCTGTCGGGTGCCCCCAGCGACGTAGAGGAGCACTTCTGCGAGGGAAGTCTTCCCCGACGACCGATGACCCGCGAGCGCAAGGGTCCTCGTCTTGTCGGGGCCAAACGCCTTTTTCCCCATACTGGCAGCACCCCCGGCGTCTATTTCTAACTTACGGGCGGATCTGCGCTGCGTCAACCGACCCGTTCCCCTTTGTCCGCGGTTTGGCGAGGGAGGCGGGTCTGGCTCAGGCCATCACCACGTACAGGACCACGGCCACGACCGCGAGGATGAGGAACAGCACGACGAAGCCGCCAACGGCAACTCCGATGTAGATCATCATCTTGCTGTTGCCGTCTTCGGAGGGCTGGGCATCGGCCAGGGCGGCCGGAGAGATGACCCCGGTGTTCGCGGTGATGGGTGTGGGTGTCCGTGCAGCCGGTGTGGCTGCTGCGGCGCCTTGCTCCAGGTATTGGGGTGCCGCGGCCTGGGGGATTCCCTGCTCCGTCTCCTCGTCGTACCCGTCGAAGGTGTCGTAGTCAGCGCTGTTCTGTCCCGTCGTGGGGTTCTGCCAGGCTTCCGGCACGTAGTTCGGGTCGTAATCCCCCGCACGCGGCCCTGCGGTGATGATGGTCACGGTGACGTTGTCGTGCCCGCCCCGCTCGCAGGCGGCCTCAACGAGCATGCCCGCCGCCTCGTCGGGTGTCCGCCCGGCCACCGTCTCGCTGATCTCCCAGTCCTCCAACAGATCGTGGAGACCATCGCTGCAGAGGAGCAACGCGTCTTGCGTCTCCAACCACAGCGGCTCCGGGATCACGTCCGGCTCCAGGGGGCGTCCGTCCGCCATGCGATCGTGACCGAGCGCGCGAGTGAGCATCCCCGCTTCCGGGTGGGTGCGCGCTTCCTCGTCGGTGATCTCCCCGTTGTCCACGAGCATCTGAACCCGGGTGTGGTCCAGGCTGCGCCAAGCCAGTTGGCCACGCCGGATGTGGTAGCAGCGGGAGTCCCCGACCTGGGCGATGTAGACCTGCTGGCCCTTGAGTACGGCTGTGATGGCGGTGGTCCCCATGCCGCGCGTGCCCGAACGTGAGCCTTCATCCAGGATCGCGGCATTCGCTTCGAGCAGGGCGTCATGGAGTCGCTTGCGGGGATCGTCCTCCGGGTCGCGGGTGACCACATCCTCGACCACCTGCACCGCCAGACCGGAAGCGACCTCACCTGCCTCGTGCCCGCCCATCCCGTCGGCGACGATCACGAACAGGCTGCCGTCCGGCAGCCAGGCATGCCCCTGGCTGTCCTCGTTGTTGTTCCGTACGCGTCCCACGTCGCTGATGGCGGCAATCGTCAGCGGAAAGCCGTAGCTCTCACCAGTCTCGATCATCTCTACACCGCCTCCACCAGGGGAGCGAGGGCCGAAGCATACCTCGCCGCGCGCGCAGTGTCTGTCGGCCGGCTCTGTCCCAGAGCGGCAACGCGACACCTGGAGGGTGTGGAGGGTGGAGCGTGGGTGGAGGACAGGGGGAACAAAAGCAAAGCTCCGTTCGCACCTGAGGAGGGGTAGCACGGACCGTCAACAAGACGGGAGACGAACGAATAGGCCGTCCATCGGGGATTGTAACCCCTATCCACGCGGCTCACTCCTGTTTTGAACGAAAGCCCGGGCGACGTATGGAAACGTCGCCCAGGCTCGGAGAGGGTGGTCGCGGACGATCACTCGGTGAAGGCCGCCTTCACCTGCTCGTCCTGCATGGTCACGATGACCCAGACACCAATCGGCAGCCCCACACAGCAGCACCAACTCGAGCAGCACGGGATCGACGCGAGGATTGCCCCTGCGTAGATCAGGCCGGGTGAGCGGAGCTGGCGCAGGCGGCTGCCAGCCAGGATCACGACGAAGGAGGTGAAGAAGCCGATGAGCGACAGCATGATCTGCCAACCCGTGCTTCCCAGGAACGGCCCCCAGAATTCCATTCCGTAGCCGCTGCTGATCCCGTCGATGATCGAGGCGATGGAACTGATCAGCCTGATCAGCAACCCGGCCAGGTTGGCGAGCAGGGTGAGGATGCCGACCACCAGCAGGGCGATGCCGGGACCCTTCACTTTTTCTTCAACGTACTCGTTCATTCGAACCTCAGTGGAATCCTGGTCCGTCGCGGAGGCTGGGTCGCCCCGCCCGCGCTGGCCCGATCAGTCCTTGAAGATTTTGTTGAGGAACTCGATGGCGTTCTCGTTCTCGCCGATGGACTCGCCGGCCTGGAGCTTCTGGCCCAAGAGATAGGCGTCGTAGCTGGTGGCGAGGATCAGGACGAACCCGATGAACGGGCCAATGATGCACAGCCAACCAACGGTGTAGAGCAGGACAACGGCCACCCAACTGACGATGGCCTTCTTCTTCTGGCCCATCAGGAAGTAGCCGAGACCACCCAAGATCAGGAAGTTCAGTGCCCCAAGCAGAATCGGGTTTGCGTCGGGCTTCTGGATCATCTCCCCCATTGAACTGCGCCTCCGGTGTGTTCAGAAGGATTCAAGCGGTCGACCGTGACGGTCGCGCCGCATCAAGCGGTTGCGACAGTAGGGCATCGACCGGGGGTTCATCAAGAGGGGGATCCGATTCGACCCTCGGCACTGCCCCGAGGCCCGGCATTTTATCAGCGCTCGCGACTACCTCGGCGTGGGGAAATCCACCAAGGTAGGGAAGCGCGGCGCCACCCCTCTCGGGGGCATCCACACGCGGTAGAGGTTGGCGCTGAAGAGCCCCTCGGCGAACTCGACCTCCACCAGCAGGGTGTAGGGACCTCTTTCCAGGTCGGGGATCGCGTACCAACCGCTGCGGCCGGTGCGTTCGGCTTCTGGATCCCATGCGTCGCCCTCCGCCGTGAGGTAGCACGCCTCCCAACCTTCCCCTTCGAGCGGATCGCTATCCGGCAGTGTGGCGCGCACCCGCGCCGCGTTGACGATGGTGTCCTCCCCCACCTCCACACCCGGAAGGAAGACGTGCACCTGGCCAACGATCAAGCCGCGGTCGCCGATGCCCGGGCACCCGGCGAAGGTGGATGCCCACTCTTCCCGCTGCCACCCGGGCACCGCGAAGAAGGTGTCGTCCGGGATCGCCAACTCCGGCTCGAAACCGGAGGTTCCGGTGAAGGAGACGACCGCCTCGCCCTCGCTGGTGATGAGTGCGTAAATCGTGTCGCCAGCGGGTGCCGGGACCTCGAACCGCCCCTGGCTGTCGGTGCGTGTGGAAGCGTACTCGGCGCCGTCCTCCTCCGCGATGGTGACCGTCCCGTCCTGGAGCGGCTCCGGATCCGCTGCGAGGTACGCGGCGACAGTACCGGAGATCAGCACTTCTCCCGGTCCGCAGCCCGTGAGGAGGAGGAGGGCCAGACCTGCTGGGGGCCACCGGGGATGCCCCGAGCGGCGTCCAGGGGATCGGGGGGACAAAGGCACCATGAGCGCGGATCTATCCGATCCCGCCGCCGTTTGCCGCCGTTTCCAGATCCTCGAGCAGGCGGCGGGTGCGCAGATCGCGGCCCAGTTGATGGCGGATGAAGTCGGAAAGGAGCCAGTGGGTGCCGGGGTCGGTGATCCGTGCGGTGGTGTGCGCCAGCGGGGTGCGCCGCAGGTCCTCGATCTCCCGGAGCAGTTCGGCGCGCACGTCGCGTCCGCTCCCGCAGTGCAGGTGGAGGCCTCCACCGGCCTCCGGGTCGAACGCCGCAGGATCGTCGAGGGGCAGAGCACACCTCGCGCAGGTGAGAAGCGCCGGGGTGAGGCCGGCAAAGGTGAGGGCCTTGGACTCCAGGGCGAGGCGGGAGGCGGCGCCGATCGGTTCGTCCGACTCGAGGACGTCGAGCCAGGTGACCAGGAGCCGGAACAACCGCGGCGCCTCGTGGTACTCGGGGGCCAGTCCGGCGCACACCTCGCAGCCGTAGGCAAGGAGCGCGATGCGGTCCAAGTCGCCGCGTGCGCGCGTTGGGGCATGGACCACGTCCACCCCGGTGAGCAGTGGGAGGCCGCCTCGCCCCTTTCGGCGGTGCACCCGCACCTGGGTGCCGAAGTCGAGCGCTCCCTGGAAGCGTCTGCGCGAAGACCGGGCCTGCCGCGCCATCACCGCGCTCCTGCCTTCCTCCGCTGAGAGAAGGCGCACGATGCGATCGGCCTCCCCGTAGTCCACCGTGCCGACCACGACCGCGAGCAACGCGTCGGTCAAAACGCCCCGAACCCCAGTACCAACCGGGCGATGTTCAGGTAGACGAAGATGCCGATGATGTCGATTACAGTGGTCACCACGGGGCCGGTGGCCACCGCCGGGTCCGTGCCCAGGCGTTGGAGCAGGATCGGCAGGCCGGAGCCGAGAAGGCTCCCGAGCACGATGGCCAGGCACACACTCGTGCCCACAGAGAGCCCGAGGAGGGGGTCAGGCCACCCGCTGACCAGCCCGTAGCCCCCGAGGATCACCCCGTACAAGAGCCCGAGCAGGAGCCCCACCCGCATCTCCCGGAAGACGAAGGACCAGGCGCCACTGAGCTGCACCACCCCGGTGGCGAGCCCGCGGACAGCGATGGTGGTGGACTGGATGCCCACGTTGCCGCCCATACCCATGACCACGGGAATGAGGCCGGCGAGGATCTCGATCGGGACGGCCTCGTCGTACAGGTGGATCACCCGGTCCGCGAAGATGCCGCCAATGGCGGTCGCGATGAGCCAGCCGGCTCGCATCCGCGCCAGGCCGAAGGCCGAGCCACGGGAGATGTCCACGTCCTCCTGGACACCAGCCATGAGGAGCATGTCCTCCACGGCTTCTTCGCGGATGACGTCTACGACATCGTCGACGGTGACGATGCCCAGCAGCAGCCGTTCCTCGTCGACGACTGGCACCCCGAGCAGATCGTAGCGGGACACGTACCAGGCGACTTCCTCCTGGTCCTCGCGAGGGGAGACCGTGATGAGATCGGACTCCATGATGGAGACCAGGGGCGTGCGGGGCGGATGGATGAGCAGCGAGCGCAGGGAGAGCACTCCCACCAGGCGCTCCCGCGCGTCCACCACGTAGATGTAGAAGACGGTCTCGAACTCTTCGTGGGAGCGCTGGAGCGCGGCGATGGCCTCCCCACACGTCGCGGTCTCCGGCATCTTGAAGACCAGCGGGGACATGAGGCCGCCGGCGCTGTCGCTCGGCCACGCGAGGAGCTGCGCGACGTCCTCGTGCTCCTCTCCAGAGAGCTCGGCCAGGACGCGTATCCGCAGCTCGGCGGGTAGGGCCTCCACCACGTCGGTGGCGTCATCCGGATCCATGCGACCGAGGAGATCGAGGACCCGCTCCTGGGGCATCTCTGCGGTCGCCTCACGGACCAGGTCGGTGTCCATCGCCGAGAGGACCGCGGCCTGCCTCTCCCGATCTTCGATGAGCTCGAACAGCCGCCGCCGCTCGGCGCGGGTCATCACCGCCATGGCTGCGGCGATGTCCTCCGTCCGGGTCTTGGCCAGGACCTTGCGCACCCCTGACGCAGCGCGCTTTCTGAGCAGCCGCCGTAGGATCGCATCCGTGCGCTGGTGGAGCGGCTGGGTCATTCAGTCCTCGGGTTCGAGGTCGTCGATGAAGACCAGGCGGCGCGGCACGTCCTGGCGACCCTGGGGCACGATGAGGTCGCCGTTGTATTCCACTCGCGTCGTGTCTGCCCCCTCGAGGTGGACCTCGACCCGTTCGTGCCCAGCGACCCGAATCTCTTCGCCACCGGGTACCTGGCGGTCGAGCACCACCTCCCCATCGACGATCACCTTCAAGTGGGTGGTGCGACGGGCCACCAGTCGCACCACCTGGTCCGGGCCGTCTGCAATGGGTACCACCTCTTCCTCCTGCGCCCCGCCGCGGCCAACGAACTGACCGACGAGCAGCACCACCAGGACGACACACACCGCTCCGGCGGCAATCCGCACCGTCCAAAGCGGGAAGCCGGTCGGAGCGCCCGGCGGGGATGTGGACGCGCCGTCGAGCACCTCGGGCCCGGGTTCCAAACCCAGCCAGGCGAAGTAGGCGCGCACCTGACCTCTCCGGTACGGGCCCGGGGGGAGATCATCGAACCGTCCCTCCTCGATGGCCGTCAGATGTGCCACCGGGATTCGGGTGGCCTTGGATGCCTGCTCCAGGGTGAGGCCCCGCTCCGCTCGCCGGGCGGCGAGCGCATCGACGCTTTCACCGCGAGCAGAGGGGGGCTGCGACATCAAGGAAGATACTTCCCCACGATCGGGTCCAGGGCCTGGCGAATGGCGGGGGGAATGCGTTCCGGGCTGGTCATGATCGCGTTCTCGAGCGCATCGGACATCGGCGCCGGCCCCTCGTGAGCCGCCACCAGCGGCACCGCGGCGCGGATGATGTCCTTCGCCAGGGCGACATTGTGGGTGAGGACCTCGATGACCTGCTCCACGCTCACGGCGTCGTGATCCGGGTGCCAGCAATCGTAGTCGGTGGCCATGGCGATGGTCGCGTAGGAGATCCCGGCCTCGCGGGCGAGCTTGGCCTCGGGGATGTTGGTCATCCCCACCACCGACGCACCCCATGAGCGGTACAGGTTGGACTCGGCGAGGGTGGAGAACGCCGGGCCCTCCATGCACACGTAGGTCCCGCCGTCGTGCACCCGCGCTCCCACCTCCGAGGCGGCGGCCTTCAGGTACCCACGCAGGGTGTCGCAAACAGGGTGGGAGAAGGAGATGTGGGCCACGATCCCCTCGGTGAAGAAGGTGCTGACCCGGTTTCGGGTGCGATCGATGAACTGGTCCACCAGCACCACCTCCCCCGGGTGGATGTCCTCCTTGAGCGAACCGACGGCGCTCACCGAGATGATCCACTCGACGCCCTTCGCCTTCATGGCGTAGATGTTGGCGCGATAGGGGACCTCGCTGGGGCTGAACCGGTGTCCGCGTCCGTGGCGCGGAAGGAAGACCAGTTCCGTATCGCCGAGCCTGGCGCGAACCAGCACGTCGGAAGGGTCGCCGAAGGGGGTCTCCACGTGCTCCTCGCGGACATCGGAGACACCCTCCATCTCGTACAGGCCAGAACCGCCGATGATGCCGATACGCATCCGTCCTCCGTGATGCTGGGCGCCCGGTCTTAACCCACTGCTTTCCCCAGTTGCCCGCAAGCTGCTGAGATGTCCTGGCCGCGCGGGGTGCGCACGGTGCAGTTCATCCCGCGGCTCATCAGGTGGTTCTGGAACGCCTGCACTCGTGCTGGGGCTGGCGGGCGCAGGTCCCGATCCGGGTTCTCGTTGTAGGGGATGAGGTTCACCTTGGCCTTGATCCCGTGCAGGAGCTTGACCAGGCGCGCAGCATCCTCGAGCGAGTCGTTCTGATCGCGGAACAGCACGTACTCGAAGGTGATGCGCTTGCCTGCGGGCAGCTTGATCTCCCGGCACGCCTCGAGCAGTTCTTCGAGGGAGTGACGCTTGGTGATGGGCATGATCTCCCGACGCTGCGCTTCGGTGGAGGCGTTCAGCGACACCGCCAGGTTCACCGGGAGCCGCGCCGCCAACTCGCGGAGTTTGGGCGTCAACCCGACCGTAGACACCGTGATCCGCCGGTGGGAGTAGTTCAACGCGTTGTCGTCCATGCAGATCCGCAGCGCGGTGAGGAGGTTCTCGAAATTGTGGAGCGGCTCGCCCATGCCCATGAGGACGAGGTTGGTGATGCGGGTGCCCTCTGGAAGCTGTCGCCCGACCTGCAGCGGCTGGTTCGCGATTTCGGACGGCTTGAGGTGGCGCCGCAGCCCCAGGTCGCCGGTGAGGCAGAAGGTACATCCCATGGAGCAACCGACCTGGGAGGACATGCACAGGGTGGTCCGTTCGCCGTCCGGGATGAGCACCGACTCGATGGTCTGGCCGTCCTGTAGTCGCCAGAGGTACTTCAAGGTGCCATCGGCGGAGCGGAGGATGATCTCCGGCTCCAAGAAGGCGATGGTTGCCTTTTCCGCCAAGCGCCCGCGCAATTCCCCGGAGAGATCGGACATCTCCTGGAAGGTGCGCGCGCCCTTCTGCCACAGCCATTTCCATAGCTGGCGGGCACGGAAGGGCCGCTCGCCGAGCGCCTCCTGCGTGAAACGCTCCAACTCCGGGAGCGAGAGGGACTTCAGGTCGATGCGTCCCTGCTCGTCGTAGAGGAGGCCGCCCGCCTTGGGAAGGGTGTGGCTGGCGGACATCGGCCTCTCCGTTGCATCAAGTGGACCATTTCGTAGATATTGCCTTGGTGGCGCCGTCGCACGCCAAGGAGGAGCCAGGCATGTCCCGCCAGGAGTTGGAGAAGACCCTCGGACGCGTCCCCTTCCTGTCGACCCTCGGGGTTCGGGTCGAGGAGGTGAAGCCGGGAGCGGTGGTCCTGCGGCTGCCCTCCACCCAAGGAAACCGTAACTTCGACGGGGTCATCGACGCCGCTGCAGTGTTCGCCGTCGGCCAGCTGGCGGCGGCGGTGGCGCTCGGCACGCACCCGAACCTGGTGGACCTGGAGGCCCTCCAGAAGGGTGCCTCCATCAAGTACGTCGGCACCTCCAAGAAGGACATCACGGCACATGCCGAGGTGACCGAGGAGATGGTGAGCGCCATCCGAAGCGCGCTCGAGGGTGGCGAAAAGGGCCAGGTGGAGATGCCGGTCCAGGTCCTGGACGGCCACGGGGACGACGTGGCCGAGCTCACCGCGTTGTTTGGGTTCCGGTTCAAGATCTGACGGCGCCGCGCCGCAAGCGCTCCGCGAGCGCGGTCCACCGCTCGTCCCCTCCGACCCGCCCCACCGCGCGGTGCCAGGCACGGGCATTCCCGACCACACAGAAGAACCGCCTCGCCCGCGTTGCCGCGGTGTAGAACAGGTTGCGCCGAAGCATGATCCCGTGGCTGCTGTGCAGCGCCAGCACCACGGCCGGGTACTCGCTGCCTTGTGCCTTGTGGACGGTCATCGCATAGGCAAGGTCGAGCAGATCGAGGTCGTCCCAACGCCATTGCACCGGACGCCCATCGAACTCCACCTCCAGCCCGGACGGTCCGGTGGTCTGCACCCGTCCCACGTCCCCGTTGAACACCTCGACGTCGTAGCGGTTCCGGGTGCACAGGACACGATCGCCCACCCGAAACTCTCGGTTGCCCCGTTTGATGGGCGCGCCGTCGGGGTTGAGTCGGGCCTGAAGCTCCTGATTCAGTACCTTGGTACCCAGCGGTCCGCGGTGGGTCGGAGCGAGGACCTGGATGTCCCGCAGGGGGTGGTATCCGAGCGCGGGGAGGCGTTCGGCCACGATCTGGAGGGTCGTGTCGCGCCCGTGGTCGGGATCCTCGCGGTGGACTGCGAAGAAGTCGTCGTGGCCGCTCTGCTCTCCGGAGACAGGAACCTGTCCACTCAGGATCGTGTTCGCGCCGACGATGATCCCGGACCGGGCGGCCTGGCGATAGATACGCTCCAAGCGCACGATGGGAATGGCGTCGCTGTCGATGAGGTCTCGCAGCACCTGCCCCGGGCCCACGGAGGGAAGCTGGTCTGCATCGCCGACCAGGACCAGGGAGAAGGGGGGGTGCCCGGGACCCGGGTTGGGCAGCGCTTCGAGCATGGCCCGCATCAGGGGGAGGTCGATCATCGAGGCTTCGTCCACCACCAGTCCATCGGCCTCGATCGGGTGGTCTCGCCCTCGCTGGAACCCGCCCGCGTCAGGTCGGTACTCCAGCAACCGGTGCAAGGTGGTCGCCGTTGCCCCGGTCGTCTCCTCCAGTCGGCGCGCCGCCCGACCGGTGGGGGATGCCAGCTTCCAATGCAGCCCCCGCTCCCGTATCGCCCGGATCAACACCCGCACGAGTGTGGTCTTGCCCGTTCCCGGCCCACCCGTGATCAGCACCACCCCTCCCCGCAGGCCCGCCGCCACCGCCTCCTGCTGGGTCGGGTCGAGGTCGACGCCCTCGTACCGGGCCGCTCGGTCCACCTCGGCCCCTGGGTCCAGCAACGCAGGCGCGGGGTGCTGGAGGCGACCGGCAAGCTCGAGGGTCACCACCACCTCGGACTGGTGAAGGGCGCTGAGGAACACACGGTCCCCCTCCGTCACCAGGGCGCCGACGGCCTCGCGGCGGGCGAGGGCCCCGTCGATGTCGGCGGCGGGCACGCCGAGCGAGGCCACGTTCTCCGCGACCCGCACCCGGGGCAGGTAGCAATTCCCCTCCCCCGCTTGTTGGTGGAGCACGTGCATCACTGCGGCTTCCACCCGGCGTGGATCATCCTCCGGGAGCCCTTGCTGCCGCGCGATAGCGTCCGCCGTGCGGAAGCCCACCCCCACGATCTCATCCACCAGGCAGTAGGGGTCCCGGGTGACCACGTATGCGGTCCGGTCGCGGAAGCGTTGCTGGATGCGGTGCACCACCCGCATGGAAAGCCCCAACCCACGGAGGAGCACCGTCACCGCACGTCCCTCCTCGTCCGACCGCCAACGCTCGGTGATCGCCGCAGCACGCTTCTTGCTGATCCCCCGCACTTG